>JAUVVT010000195.1 GCA_030604505.1 bacterium
AAAATGTGTTGTTCCTTGTGCAAATAAATTAAATATCCGCGAAAGGATGATACACGCTCATTCAATATTAGCATAGAATTTTAATATATATGAATAAAAAAGCCTTGAAAGTTTCAAGGCTTTTTTTATTTTATAAGATATAGAAAATTCATTGCATTAAAAATTAAGACTGTATTTTTCAAGGCGAATAAATAATGTAAAAATTTTTTTATTGAGAGAAGGAGTATAGTTATGAAAACAGGATTGGAATCATTGAAACGAATTACGATGATAATAGGAGGGATATTTATACTTTGTTTCATAATGGTATGCTTTTTTACTACCCGGTTGTCAGCGGCAGAAAAGATGGAAAAAGTCGGGTGCTGGGGAATATTTGAGTTATCGCTGAAGGGACCAGACAGCGGCAATCCGTTTCTTGATGTGGAGTTTAGTGCCGAATTTAGGTATAAGAACCGAATTGTTGAGCTCGAGGGTTTCTATGATGGAGATGGAATATATCGTGCACGTTTTATGCCGGATAAAGAGGGTATTTGGACATATAAAACAAAGAGTAACCGTGCAGAATTAGATGGAAAAACTGGTGAATTTAGATGTACAGCTGCTGCTGCAGGTAAACATGGTCCTGTGAGGATTCGGAATACATATCACTTTGCGTATGCAGACGGCACACCATATTATCCCGTCGGGACTACCTGTTATGCATGGATTCATCAGGGAGATAAGCTCGAGGAACAGACACTGGCTACACTTAAAGGTTCTCCATTTAATAAAATTCGTATGTGTGTTTTCCCAAAGCATTATGTTTTTAATGAAAACGAACCTCAATATTACCCATTTGAGAAGAAATCTTCGGGAGAATGGGATTTTACCCGCTTCAATCCTGAATTTTTCAAGCATCTTGAGAAAAGAATTGGGAATTTGCGTGATTTGGGAATCGAAGCAGATATCATTCTTTTTCATCCATACGACCGCTGGGGATTCTCAAAGATGGATTCCGAGACCGATGATAGATATTTGCATTATATTGTTGCTCGGATTGCGGCATATAATAATGTATGGTGGTCGATGGCTAATGAATATGACCTCATGAAGGAAAAGACAATGTCTGATTGGGACAGGTTCTTTCAGATAATTCAAGAGAGCGATCCGTATCAGCATCTTCGCTCTGTTCACAACTGTCGGGGATTCTATGACCATAGTAAACCATGGGTGACTCACTGCAGTATTCAGCATCGTGATTTGCAGAGAGCAATAGAATGGCGGAACAAGTACAGAAAGCCCGTTATTAACGATGAATGTCAGTATGAGGGAAATATTGAGAGAGACTGGGGTAATATATCGGCAGGGGAACTGGTTCACAGGTTCTGGATGGGATTCACTGTCGGTACTTATGTTGGTCATGGTGAGACCTATATGCATCCAGAGGATATTTTATGGTGGTCAAAGGGTGGAGTATTGTATGGTGAGAGTCCGAAAAGGATTACATTTCTGAGGAAGATAATTGAAAATGGTCCTGCTGAAGGTATTTCACCAATGGGACAAAGAATTGGCGGTAAAGAAGGGGAATATTATTTGTTCTATTTAGGTCTGCATCAGCCCGTAGAGAAGACATTCAGACTTACCAAAGGAAATAAATATAGAGCAGAGATTATTGATACCTGGGAGATGACAGTTACACCAGTGGAAGGGACTTTCGAGAGCAGCTTCACAATTGAGCTTCCAGGGAAACCATATATTGTTGTGCGAATCCGTAGGGTTAGGTGAACATGCAAACTTGCAATTATCCTTTGCAGAGTAAAGGATTTATAAGAATATTTCAGTGCATATTTGAACGGAATACTTGCTTTTTGAAAAAAGTAGATTAATTAGGATAGGGCTTTATGTATAGTAATCTGAATTTAGCGATTTATTCAGATTTTTCTGGAAATAAAACAAAACCCCCTCCTTTCTCAGAGGGGATTTTGTTTTAATGATTTATGCCCAGTACATACCGCCGGCTTTTTCCTGCAGAACGATTCCTTTAAGGAAACTCACCGCTTTCTTAAATCCTTCATTCGAACTCATAAGACTGTCTTCGTGTTCAATGCTCAGCACCCCGTCGTATCCGATAAGTCTCAAAGTGCTGACAAAATCACGCCAGAAGGTTTCTGAATGACCGTAACCTACAGTTCGGAATATCCATGACCTGTTTATTTCGTCGCCATAAGATTTAGTATCTAAAACACCGTTTGCCTTTGTATTATCGGTATCAATCCGGCAGTCTTTTGCATGAACATGGTACATACATCCTTTTAGCTTCAGCAAGCTGACCAGCGGGTCCATACCCTGCCAGAACAGGTGGCTGGGGTCAAAGTTTGCACCGATGTTGTTACCGCATTCTTTTCTTAATCTCAGCATTGTTTCTGTATTATATACAGACATTCCGGGATGCATTTCAAATGCGAGGCGTACGCCGTTGTCTGCGGCAAATTTGGCTTCTTTTTTCCAGTATGGAATAAGTTTGTCTTCCCACTGCCATTTCAGGATATCGGTAAAATCATCGGGCCAGGGGCAAGTAACCCAGTTCGGATATTTATCTTTTTCGCTTCCACCCGGACATCCTGAAAAACCTATAACATTTTTTACTCCCAACTTTGAAGCGAGTTTCACTGTATCCCGAAGTACATTATGATGTGCTTGGGCAATTCTTTTATTGGGATGAAGTTGATTGCCATGGCAGCTTAGTCCGCTTATTACCAATCCTTTGTCTTTTATTTTAGCTTTATACTCTTTAAGCTTTTTGCTGCTGGATAATAACGCTTTAACATTTGTATGCGGCGAGCCGGGATAGTTCCCCGTTCCAAGTTCTATTGCCTCTATACCCAGTTTTGAGACATAATCAATCATCTTAGCAAATGACATACTACCAAATAATACAGTTAAGACTCCTATTTTCATAATAAACACCTCCAGTAATTAAGGTATAATATTTTTAGTTGTTTTTAAATGCAGAATATTATTTACCGATTGTTTTTAGATTATTAATTTACATTTCATCCACATTAATCCAGCTTTTTTCTTCGGCAGATTTTACGACGGCATCCAATACTTGCTGACATTTAAGACCATCTTCAAAGTCAGGATATACTTTTCTATTTTTGGCTATACCCTCTAACAGGTCGTAAATCTCGTGAATGAAAGTGTGTTCCCAGCCAATAATATGTCCGGGGGGCCACCAGGCATTCAAGTATGGGTGAACCGATTCAGTGCAGAGGATAGTTCTGAAACCCTGAACATGCTGGGACTCTGCGCTTGAATAATATTCAAGTTCATTCATCCTCTCAAGATTAAATACAATAGAACCTTTACTGCCGTTAATTTCGATTCTGTTATAATTCCTTCTTCCGTTGGCGAACCGGGTAGCCTCAAAGCTTCCTATAGCGCCGCCCTTAAATCTTGCCAAAAATAGAACAGCATCATCCACTGTAACGTCACCTTTTCCTTTTTTGCCCCTTGCAGCTAAAGAGCCTTCTTCTGCGACGAGAGGTCTCTTCTTGATAAAGACTTTATCCATTCCAACAACTTCTTTAAAATCTCCGACTAAATATCTGGCAAGGTCGATTATATGTGCATTTAGGTCACCGTGGGCACCGGAACCAGCTAATTCTTTTTTAAGTCTCCAGACCAGTGGGAACTTGGGGTCAATAATCCAGTCTTGAAGATAGACAGCTCTGATATGGAAAATTCTTCCGATTTTACCCTCATTTATAAGTTGTTTTGCAAGAGCAATTGCAGGTACTCTTCTATAATTAAAGAAAGTCATATTTTTTACTTTTGCTTTTTTCACTGCGGCAACCATTTCTCTTGCTTCATTTGAGTTCATAGCAAGTGGTTTTTCACTGGCGACGTGTATTCCGTTTTCAGCAGCCATTAAGGCAATTTCTTTGTGGTTTATGTTTGGTGTGGAGATGTCTACGAGGTCTATTTTTCCGCTTCTCAGCATTCTTTTATAGTTTGTTTCAGATTTTTTCCATCCCCAGTTTACCTGACACTCTTTTGCTCTCGATTTCACTAAATCGCAAATTACGCTCATCACCGGGTTTGCTTTTAATGGGAAAAATTTAGCAACATTAAGATATGCGTTACTGTGCGATTTACCCATAAAACCACAGCCTACAAGACCCACTCTTATTTCTTTCATAATTTTTCCTCTTAATTTTGTTTATGATAAATTTTAAATAGAGTCTTTTTTTAATATAAAAACATTTTTTTTTTGATACAAGAAATATTAAAATAATTTTAAAATTTTATTAAAAACTTCTTGAATTAAAAATAAAATACCTTTATCTTAACTTAACAATTATTTGATTTCTATTCAATAATTTGTGATATTAATGATTATTTATTATTTGCTTCATTTTAAATGAGCCACAAATATTTTTCCAATTTTTAATTTTAACAGTATTAAAAAAATATATAATTATGAGAGTTTTATAAATGAGCAGAAAAACTATTATTGTACCTGTTGACGGAGCAACAAACATTAAGCTGGAAGTGCTGGATTTTGAAACATTAGCAACAGTCTTTTCTGCAAGTGCGGAGAGTCCGTCGAAGGAATCCGGCGGATTAAAATATAATTGCACAGGGGATGAATTTGACTGGTTTGATAGTTCAATAAGGTCGTTACCGAAGGGACTTAATAATGCTGCTGTCATTGCACCTGTGGTGAGAGGTGCATCGGGAGGTTTGGTTGGTCATGATAATACTTTAATCGAGGTTCCCGGTGAACGCCTCACTTTGGCTTATACCCAAACATATACGGATGAAGTGGAAAGCAGATTTAGAGAACTTGCCGGTTCAGAAAGGGATTTTTTCCTCGAAACGGGTTCTATTATGGCTTATCCGGGGAGTTTAACACTTGCTAAGAGGATTTTATATGAAGAAATTGAGAGACCGGGTTTGCTTAAGAAAGCTGGGGGATTTGGTATATACGGCATTCTTATATCGGGACATTTCATCGGCAATGATTTTTTGAAAGCAATATCAACGGCGGGAAACGAGCACAGTTATTGGATGTGTCATGCGGGTGCAAGAAATATTAATGAAAAGCCGG
>JAUVVT010000033.1 GCA_030604505.1 bacterium
AAAGAGTAACACTAGTCGGCTTTGGAACATTCAAAGTTGTAAAAAGAAAAGCCAGAACAGGCAGAAATCCTCAGACAGGTGAAAAGATTAGAATAAAAGCAAAGAATGTTGTGAAGTTTAAAGCTGGAAAATGGAGTTAGAAAAAAACAATATTAATTGTGAAGTTAGGTTATTGTGCATTAGGAGAGGCGAGACAAACACACCAATGTTTCTCTCGATAAATTTTTAAAGTGTTGGAAAAATACCTGACGTTAGGAAGAATTTTTTCCCACTTTCCCTGCCTGAACTTTTACGAAATAATATGAAATAATTATAGAGTAATAGCAAATTAGCAGAATTTGGGGCAGGGGGAAAATTTACGATAAGAGAAAACAGGTGTTTGGCTCTGCGTAATAAAAGAGAATATTAAATTGATAAATTTAAATTCTCTGTAATGAAGCGTCTTTTCCGAAGGAAAACAAAGCGTTTATAATAAATCGGAAAGTTAGGCACCAGTTATTATTAAGAAAATAAGACTGAAAAAGAAGCTATGCTTCAGGCTATTTGTGATATTATTCTCAAATATAACAGAAGAAAGTATAATTACTAAATCTAAATTTTTAATTCACTTCACTATTTAAGTTTATATAGGGAATATCGGTTAAAATAAAATATTAAAAGATTTAAATTCAGGCAGGATGATTTTTTATTAAATCAACAAATATAAGGAAATAAGTTATGAATACCAGATCAGTATTACTCTGCATTATATTCTTATTGTTTTTAAAATTAGAAGTTTGGGCACAAAAAGAGCAGGTTGAGTTATGTGTTGGAAATTACCAGACTGAAGAAGAAGCCATAAAACAGTTGAAACGGTTTGTTTCTACTTACAGTAGTAAGAAAGAATGGGAAAAGCGTGCTGCAGGAATAAAAAAAGGTATTATTAAAGGAGCAGAACTTGATTTAATTCCAGACAAATTTCGGTCGAATAATTTTAATTCAATTATCCATAGCAAAAAAGTATTTGACGGTTATACTGTTGAAAATATCGCGATTGAAACAATACCTGGTTATTATGTAACAGGTAATTTGTATAAACCCATTCAAATAAAAGATAAATATCCTGCCATTCTATGTCCACACGGCTACTGGCAAAAACCTGAAGATTACGGGCGTTTTCGGGAAGATATGCAGCGTCGTTGTGCTTCTTTTGCACGAATGGGTGCCATTGTATTTGCATATGATATGAATGGGTATGGAGAATCCAATCAATGCGATCATAAACACCCTCGTGCTTTGCAAATTCAGACTTGGAACAGTATGCGGATAATTGACTTCCTTTTAACACTTAGGGAAGTTGATCCTGAGAAAATAGCTGTTACTGGTGCTTCGGGCGGTGGAACTCAGTCATTTATCCTGACAGCTGTGGATGAAAGGATTGCTGTATCTGTTCCAGTAGTTCAGATTTCTGCTCATTTCTTCGGCGGCTGCGTTTGTGAAAGTGGAATGCCTATTCATAAGAGCAAAAACCATGAAACTAATAATGTTGAAATTGCCGCATTAGCTGCACCCCGGCCAATGTTAATAATTTCTGATGGCGATGACTGGACAAAAAATACACCACAAGTTGAGTTTCCATATATAAAAAGTATTTACAGGCTTTATGGAGTAGAAGATAAAGTAGAAAACCTGCATCTTGCTCATGAGAAACATAATTACGGAATTTCCAAAAGAAAAGGTGCATATAAATTTTTAGCAAACCATCTTGGTTTGGATATTAATAAAATTCTTAATGAGAATGGTGAAATAGACGAAAGTTTTATTACAATAGTTCCTTATGAAGAATTAAAAGTTTTTAACAATCAATATAAACGGCCTGCAAATGCAATTATGGGTGATGATATGATTGATCTACTTTTTCAAGGAAAACTGTGAAATTCACTAAAAATAATGATACTTTGGTTCCAAAAATAATGTTATTCGTTTGCATCTTGCAGAATGATATATTAAATTTTATTTATATATTACCAGAATCCTAAATATTCTCTTTTAGAAATTGATAGAGGAATATCGAATTAAGTAATATAAGTTTAATCTTTGAGTGTAACAATAGTAGCCCCCCAACCGCCAAATTGAGCTGGGGCATCTTGAAAAGATATAACCAGTGGATTCTGTTTCAATAAGTTATGTACAATGCTTTTTTGAACACTTTTCCCTTTACCATGAATTATCTTTAATTCTCTTATGCCAAGCTTGTAACATTCAGAAATATATTCAGTTACAACAGATTTTATTTCACGCGGTGAAAAAGTATGAAGGTCTAATTCATCTGTTATCGGAATCCGATATATTTCATCCGGCTTTTTATTCTTCATAAACAACCTTACTGCAAATTATTGTTTTCCAGACGGAAAAGTCCCTGTTAAGAATAGCAATATCGGCATCTTTACCTTTTTCAATGCTTCCCTTTTTTTCTTGAATTCCCAGTACGGATGCAGGATTAAACGATGCGGCTCTTATAGCTGTGGTCAATGAGCAACCGGATAACTTAATACATCGTTTTACTAATTGGTTCATACCAAGAGAAGTACCTATAAGGGTTCCATCATTATATCTTGAAATCCCGTTTATTGAATGATATTCCAGACCGTTGTATATATATTTTCCGTCCGGTAAACCCATTGCCTGCATTCCATCTGTTATTGTAATAAATCGCTTCTCACCAAGAATTTTTGTTGCAAGATTAAGCACGCTGGGATGGATATGTATCCCATCAAATATTATCTGTGCAGTGACTTTATCCTCTTCAAAGATGGCAGGGATTGGTCCCGGGTCTCTATGATATATTGACGGCATAACATTGAATAAATGAGTTACATGACTTATACCCGCCTCAATTCCTTTAACTGTTTCTTCGTATGTAGCTTTAGAATGTCCGAATGAAGCAACTACATCGCTGTTAACAAGATTTTTGATAATTGTCTCACTGCCTTCTAACTCCGGTGCTATTGTCATAAGCTGTAATTTCTCTTCTGTGATTTTTAAGATTTCATCAAGAATCTTTTCAGATGGATTGCATATACAATCAGATTTAATCATACCTTTTCTATCAATTGAGATAAATGGACCTTCAATATGAATACCAAAAAGATTCGCCCCTCCAAGATTTTTCCCTGTAAAATTAGCGGCGGTTTTCAGATGACGGTTATCGCCTTCAGGTCTTGCCACAGTTGTAGCGAGAAAACCAGTAACTCCAAACCTTGCACAAGTTTTTGAGATAGTCGAGAGTCCTTCCAGTGTTCCATCAAGCACATCCGCTCCACCTGCACCCTGGATGTGTATATCTATGAAACCGGGAGCTGCAATCCTGCCATTAGCATTGATAATCTCACCCTCTTTTGAAAAATCTCCAGCGGATATTATTTCTTTGATTATTCCATTTTCGATGAGAATATTTGCATCCTTTATCTCTTCAAAAGGTGTTATAACGTCACAGTTTGTAATGACCAATTTCTCTTTCAATTTCAAATCTCCAGTACATAAGGTCTTCCAATTACCCAACAATATAGAGATTTTTTTAATTTAATACAAATTTTTAAGTTTCTGACATATTTTTCAAAAGAAAAAGCTGATGAAATATTAAAAACAAGATAGAAGAAACTCAACGATGCTCTCGATCGTCGAAAAAACTACTGGAAGAATAAAAAAATGTTGCATAATTTTATGAAAGTTTTATCTTTAAATACACCACTATTTTATCTAAAATTCAATCTTATTTTATATGCCTTCGTTGTCAGGTTTCCGCTGAACCATTACAAATAGACAAGGGCGCATCTCTAATGAAAAACAATCTGAGAGTGAAGATTTAAAAGTTATTCCGGAAAATCATACAAAGATTAGGGAAAAATGGTAAAATAATTAATCTGAATCATTATTTTTTATTAACAGCTTATTCAATAATATTTCCGGCGAAGTTGGCTGCCTTTTTTAAGGTTTCGTCTCGGAGGTGGGCATAACATTGGGTCGTGATTGGGCTTTTGTGGATTAGGAGTTTTTGAAGAATACATGTAGGCTTTGCTCTTTTAGAAATAAATTTCTTTTTGTTATATAACCTTACCGACTCATGTAAAATATCATAAAACAAAAAAATATGTAGCAAAAATAATTAAAATAAGATAAATTAATCTATGCAAATGCTCAAACCAAAAATGTGGTTTAAATATTATAGAGTTAATGATTATTGTGGGGATAGTAGTGGGGACAGATAATAATTGAGGTACAATGTTAGATTTGAAGCTAAGTTAATTCTTTGTGTTTACAAGAATTGGAGAGGTGCCGGAGCGGTTGAACGGGGCGGTCTCGAAAACCGTTGTTTCCTTTAGGAAACCCAGGGTTCGAATCCCTGCCTCTCCGCCAGTTAATTATTTGGAGGATGTATAATTATCAAGAAAAGATTTATATATTTTGTCACAGCAATTTTTATTTTTTCATTAGTGTGTCTGCACTGTAATAATAGAAAATCAACGAAGCTTAGGATTCTTGTTACTCCCAAGGCTGTGGTTCATTCGTTCTGGGTTTCTGTGAGGGATGGGGCTTTGGCTGCCGGTGATGACCTTGGTGTTGATGTTATCTGGAAGGGTCCTCCTACGGAGACGAATATTGATAATCAGATTTCAATCATAGAAGATTATATAAACCAGAGAGTAAATGCGATTGTTATGGCGGCAACGGACAGCAAGGCATTAATCCCTGTAACAAAACGGGCTGTCTCGGCGGGTATTCCTGTTATTACGATTGATTCCGGGATTGATTCCGACCTGCCTGTAAGTTTTATTGCTACCGATAATATACTCGGAGCGAAGTTAGCTGCACGGACTCTTGTCGAGCTTATCGGTGGGAAAGGCAAAGTCGCCTGTATTCCGTTTGTTCCGGGTTCAGCAACTTCTATCTGGAGAGAGACCGGATTTGTCGAAGAAATCAAAAAATATCCTGGTGTGGAACTTGCGGCAGTTCAATATTCTCAAAGTGATGTTGCCACTGCTATGTCTGTTACAGAAGATATTCTTACGGCATTTCCTGACCTTGCCGGCATTTTTGCGGCGAATGAGGCAGGTGCTATTGGAGCGTCTCAGGCGCTTCTATCAAGAGGAGTCGCAGGCAAGGTCAAAATCGTTGCTTTTGATGCCGCAACAAATGAAATAGAAGGACTCGAAATGAAGCTCATTCAAGCACTTGTTGTTCAAAATCCATACAAGATGGGGTATCTTGGAGTTAAAACCGCTGTTGATATTATTAATGGAAAGGAGGTTCCGAAGAGAATAGATACCGGAGTCAGTATGGTTACTAAAGAAAACCTCTATGATGAAGAAATTCAGAAACTTCTCTATCCAACCGGAAAAACCGAATAATTTACACCTTTTTTTCTTAAAATGACAAAGCAAAAAGTAATTTTCTCTAAAATGTGAGAAAATAAAATTAATAATTAATGTAGAGACGCATTACCGTGCGTCTCTATTTTTAGAGAATGGATTCCCTCCCCGAATATTCAGGGGGGAATGACAAGACTTTTTTTGGTATTGCTTCTATAATTTCCATTATCATTCTGTCATTCCCGTGAAAACAGAGATTCATCTTTTTTAAATTAACTGTTATTATTGAATGATATTTTCAAAAAAATTACTTTTTGCCATATCATCTTTCAAAAGAAATAAGGAGTTCTGAAAGTAGGATAAATATTAGAGTTAACATTAACGAGGAGCAAGCAATATGAGTAAAAAAACATTTTGCGGTTTAATGGTACTTTTATGCCTCTTTTTAGCAAATTTAGTGTACTGTAACAAAAGAGGCGATGATATTCCGAGTGGGAGATCGGACATCTCCTATGATGTCGTTGTTTACGGCGGAACATCAGGCGGCGTGATAGCGGCGGTTAAAGTTGCCCGTGAGGGTGAGTCTGTCGTATTGATCGAACCGGGCAGACACCTGGGTGGGCTTAGTAGCGGCGGATTGGGTGCTACTGATATAGGAAACAAAGTCGTTATTGGCGGAATGTCCCGCGAATTTTATCAGCGTATTCGCCAACACTATGCGAATGACACGGCATGGAAGTATGAAAAGCGTGAGCAGTTTAAAGGACGAGGTCATGTTAAAGGAGAAGACGCAGCTTGGACTTTTGAACCCAATGTCGCTGAGAAAATCTTCAATGACTTGATTTTTGAAGCCAAGGTTAAAGTTGTATATGAGGAGAAGCTCGACCTCAAGAATGGTGTGAAGAAAAATGGTACACGCATAATAGAAATAATGATGGAATCAGGGCTGAAATTCAAGGGAAAAATGTTTATCGATGCCACATATGAAGGCGATTTGATGGCTGTGGCGGGTGTATCCTACACTTTTGGCAGAGAGGCAAGCTCAAAATATAGTGAAACTCTCAACGGTGTGCAGGTGAAAAACGCCATATATCATCAATTCATCAAGCCTGTCGATGGCTATATCAAACGCGGCGATCCTTCGAGTGGTTTGCTTCCGGGAATCAATTCTTTTGTTGAAAAAGATGGTATCGGCGATAAAAAGATACAGGCATACTGCTTTCGCCTCTGTGCTACCGATGTGCCCGACAATCGCCGTCCCTGGCCCAAACCAAAAAATTACAACCCGATGCGATATGAACTTCTGCTGCGCAACTTTGAGGCAGGTGACCATCGAATTCCGTGGAATCCGGTTATGATGCCAAACCGAAAAACCGACTCCAACAACAACTACGCTATCTCTACTGACAACATCGGTATGAACTATGCATATCCCGATGGCGACCACGAAATCCGCCGACTTATTATACAGGAACACGAAGACTATCAGAAGGGGCTTATGTGGACGCTGGCAAATCATAAACGCGTGCCGAAGAAGATTCGCGAGTATTTTCAGAAGTGGGGTCTGTCCAGAGACGAGTTCGTTGATAACGACAACTGGCCGCATCAGCTTTATGTGCGGGAAGCCCGCCGAATGGTCAGCGACTATGTTATGACACAGAATAACTGTCAGGGACGGCAAATTGCCGAGGACCCGGTAGGACTTGCCGCCTACGGCATGGATTCGCACAATATACAGCGATATATCGATAAGAATGGTTATGTACGCAATGAGGGCGATGTTCAGGTACATGATTTTCCGCCATATCCCATATCCTACCGTTCAATTGTGCCCAAAGAATCCGAATGTACTAACCTTTTAGTACCCGTATGCGTATCAGCGACTCACATTGCATTTGGTTCAATTCGTATGGAACCTGTGTTTATGGTGCTTGGTCAGTCGGCTGCGACAGCCGCCCTTCAGGCAATCAACGAAGGTATATCAGTGCAGAAAATTGACTATCAAAAACTGCATTACCGCCTGCTGGTTGACAAACAGATTTTAGAGTGGAAAGAATAGTAAAAAACATTATGCATCATTCCTAATGGCAATGAGATACTGCGCAGTTGATTTGAGATTTCTCGACTCCGTTTTGCGGGCTTCGCTCAAAATTATACTGTGTTATATATATTATACAATCCAAAATTTATGAATAAATCAGGCTAAAAAAATTCCCCTCGTAAGGGGGGAAATTTAGCTTAAAGTTTTTTTTTGCTTACTTTTTTTTAAAAAAAAGTAAGTTACCTATTAATCCAAAAAACAAAATTTAATTCGTTATTATTATTTCTGTTATTCAGTATTCTGTCAAAATTGTTCGTATTATTATTTCGCCAGTTAAGAGAGATATAGATATCTCTTTTGATTTCGTAGGAAAATCTCAGCCCAAAAGTTCTTTTATTTTCAACTATTCCATCGAGAAACTTTTTATTATTTCCATCTTCAGATTTGTGCGGTTCATTAACACCGCCTTTTCCTCTTCTTCTTTGTTCAAACTTAGCAGTAATTTTAAAATACCTGTTAAACTGGTAAGCATATTCAGTAAAGAAATAATCAGCATTCGGACCGAGCCAGTGTCCGATTATCCTGTCGTAGTTTAAATATGTATTGATCGGGTCTGAATGGGTGTAAACATAGGGTTCAATTCTTGTATACTCAATTCTAAAATCTGAATCGTTCATCCCTAACGGATTTGTCAAGTGTAATCCTGACAGAAAAGCAAACTTATTGCCATAATAATTAAAAAAACTTTTTGATGAATTAAAGTCATCTATAAATAATTCCGAATAGAGTTTGAAATTTCTGGAGGGGAGATATATGAAATCCAGCCCCATAGTATTATTGTCCAAATCCTGCTGATAATGTTCAGCGATGTGATATGGCATAATAGGATTTATATAGATAAGTTCAGGACCTCTTCCGCCGTAAATAATTGTTTCATTTCCCCCGAGCACAAAGTTTGGAAAGATTCTAAGCTCAATTCTGTGTGCGGAAATATTCTTTTTGCCCAATCCCGAATTCAGAAAACCCGACATTGAAATAAACTTGAAGCGTTTATACCTGACCTTTATTCTGAACATATCGATAACTTCACTGTTTGTAGAGAGAGAAAGACTGCCGCTATAGCCGGGTCCCCAGTTAAAATAATCTCTGCCAAGTGAAAATTCTCCCCACGAAAACTTGTAAGTAAGATATGCAATGGCTTGGTCGCTGTATATTTTATTCCCGGATGTTGTAATCGGAAGACCATAAGTCGGGTCGTAATTTTTTATCAAATCTTCACCCTTAATCAGAGTGTTGCTGAAATCGAGATAAAAATGTATCTTATTTTCGATTACTCCCCTTATAATAGAACCCATTGTCAATCTTGAAGATTTGTTTGAATCACTTTGGTTAGTATAATATTTCGCATCCTCAATAATATAACCGTCATAATGTATCCTGCTCTTTTTTTCACTCCAGCTGAAAAGGTGCAGCTCTTTTTCTTCGGGTTTTATATCAATATCTTTATCTTTTAGCTCATCATAGAATTCTCCCTTCAATTTTTCAAAAAGCTCCATTTCAGTCTTTGAAAGAGAGATTTTTTCACTATTTATCTTTTTTGAGATTTCGATTATAATCTCTGCAAATTCGTTTCTTGTGAAGGGTTTGGAATGGTAATAAATGCGGTCGAGAAAACCTCTTGTTTCAAGCCGCTCAAGAAACATATATGCCCAGTGGTCAACAGGCAGATTAACATATTGGGCGTTAATATTGAAGGATATTATAAAGAGTAATGAGATTGTAAGGAATATTTTTTTCAATTTTTAAACAGTTAAATTTTTTATTGGGATTGATACTGTTTTTAAAAATAATAAAATAAGAAATATAATTTTATTATACAATCATAAATAAAATACTTTCAATGTTTTAGAATTTACCTTTTTTTGAAATTGATGTCAAGTGAAAAATATTTAAAATTATTGAAAATGTATTGTAAATCGGCATTAAAATTTATATATTTGATTATAAAAAACAAAAAAGGAATATTAAAATGAAGAAGATAACAAGAAGGGATGTTTTAAAGAAGTTTACTGCTGGGGTAGGCACATCAGCAGTATTGACAAATATTAATTTGGAGAGCGAAGTATTTGATTTCTCCTCGTCGGTATTTGCAGCACAGGCAAAGACGGATAAGAAGCCCCTTGTGCGGGCGGTTTTTGTACGTCCGGATGTTGAGCAGTATTGGCTGGGCTGGCCCGGAACATCTTATGATATTAAGGGACACCAGCGTCATTACACTATGGTGCTTACAACTGCCGCTGAGA
>JAUVVT010000305.1 GCA_030604505.1 bacterium
ATCAGGAACAATATGATCAATCGAATTAAAAACAGCTAATTCGTCGGATTCCATCAGTGATTTTGCAATTTCAAATTCTTTATAGGCAATATCATAGTTTTTCAACTTATGATAACCAAGCCCCAAAAATAGATGAGCATCCTTATCATCAGGGTCAAGTTCGAGCAATCTTTTTTGAAATCTTATAAAATCAGGTATCATACCTGCGGTAAATGCAAGCAGACTAAGTTGATAGAGTGCTTCACGGTTTTCTGGGTCAAGATTAAGAACTTGAATATATGCATTGGCCGCCTCTGCAAAATCCTTTTGAAGATAACTTGTATAATCCTGAAATTGTCCGAAAAGTTCGTCCCTGTCCCTTATGAATCTCTTCACATCGGCGGGTCCGGTGTAATCGAATATATTAGAAAGAAGATTTGCATCCACAAATGTAAGAGCACCCCTGTCATCCATAAATGTATTAACCATATTTTGGTAATATTCCACATCGTCCTGATAAAGTTTCGCAAGTGCTAAAAGGAGTTCTATATTGTTCGGATTAGTCTTTCTGAGCCAGTTAAACTTCTTCTTCGCATTATATCTGAAATTCTGTAAAAGATAGACTTTTCCCAAATCAAGCTGGATTTGAAAATTCTTCCTGTCCCAGAACAATGCTTCTCTTAATGCCCGAACTGCTTTCATTCTGTGATATATTGTTCCCTTTTCAACGTATGTCATACCAAGTTGATGATGTGCTTCAATAAATTTTTTATCAATCCTGATGGCTCTCTTGAATGCTTTTATAGCAGCGTCAATGCTGTCAGCTTTTAAAAATTCCATACCTCTATTATATAATCCAACTGAAAATTGATTTTCGCTCAAAACTACTCCTGTGCTGTCAGATTTTTCTATCCCTCCCTTTTCGAGGGGAAACAATTGTGAAAAAAACAAAAGATTGAAAAACAATAGAATAAATAAAAATCTGATTTTCATAAATCCTCTTTTCTAAATATTTATGTAACTCAATTGATTTAAATCTTAAAAATTATTTATTAATATAATTAAATATTTTTATTTTGATTTTCAACAATAAAATTTCAAAATTGATTTTTTTTTGATTTTTGTAATATGTTGTATTATTATTTAAATTATCAAAATTTGTAGAATATAAATACTTGACTAATATACATATAATATTTATATTGTAAAACAAAATTATCTAACCCGAATAATTCAGTAAGAAATTTAGAATGATAACTTTTAGCTATCAGAGTAATGAAACTCATTATTTGGAATTATGTATTCTGTGAGATTTCAAAACCTTAAAATTTTATAATAAAATCCGCGAATAGACTCTCATATTAATCTAAAAGCTAAAAACCGCTTTATTATTATTTTTTATAAATGGCTTTTAATTCAATAATTGAATATTTGGATTTAACATTTGTAAGAAGATAAATATTATCAAATTGTCAATTAAAAGGAGATTAAAAAATGAAAAAAGACGGTATTACACGCAGAGATTTTATAGCGACTGGAACGATAGCCGCAGCAGCGATTTCCGGTTTCCCGTTTGTCCATACATCACAAGCACAAAATGTAAAACCTCTAAAAATAGGTGTGATCGGCTGCGGCGGTAGAGGAACAGGTGCAATACATAATGCTATAACGTCTTCTCCAAACATACATCTTGTTGGATTGTGTGACCTTGTTTCTGATAGAATTGAAAGATGCAGGAAAACCCTTAAGGAAGGAGATAAAAGAAGGGGTCCTGTCCCTAATGTAGAAGTAACAGATAAAACCTGTTTCACAGGATTTGATGGTCATAAAAAACTCCTCGATATGGATATTGATTATGTTATCCTTACGGGACCTCCGGGTTTGAGACCAGTACATTTTGCCGCTGCAATTGATGCCGGAAAACATGTTTTCATAGAAAAACCTGTCGCTGTTGACCCGGTCGGTATACGTAAAATATTAGCTTCTGGAAAAAAAGCAAAACAGAATGGACTATCTATTGTTGCCGGTACACAGCGAAGACATCAAAAATCCTATCTTGAAACAATCAAGAGAATTCATAACGGGCAGATTGGCGATATAGTGGCAGGCCAAATCTATTGGAATGGTAGTGCTCTTTGGCATCGCGGGAACAAGCCCGAATGGACGGAAATGGAATATCAATGCCGAAATTGGTATTATTTCTGCTGGCTTTCCGGCGACCATATAGTTGAACAGCATTTACATAATTTCGATATCGCCAATTGGATTATCGGAACGCATCCAATCAGCGCTATGGGAGTTGGAGGACGACAGGTTCGAACCGAACCTAAATATGGAAATATTTATGACCATTTCGCTGTGGACTACGAATATCCGAATAATGTTCACGTAATGAGTATGTGCCGTCAATACTCTGGCGACTATGACAGAAAAGTAGGTGAATTTATGGTTGGAACAAAAGGAAAAGTAGACCCAAGTGGTGTAATCTACGGACAAAATCCGTGGAAATTCGAAGGTCCCGACAATAAACCATACGAACAAGAACATGCTGACCTTATCGAAAGTATAAGAAGCGGAAGCCCCGTAAATGAAACAGAGAATGTAGCGTATAGTACATTAACCGCAATAATGGGGCGTGAATCTGCTTACACAGGTAAGGTTATTACTTGGGATGAAATGATGAATTCAGACCTCGACCTCAGCCCGACAGCATATACAATGGATACAAAACCGCCAAATAGACCTGTGCCGATGCCCGGACAGCCAAGACCAAGATAAATATCTTTATTCATATTCACAAAACTAATTTTTATATAGTATGCATTATTCATAAGTGCTGAATTATCTCATAAGAAAGTGTTATTGTCCCAAAAGGAATCGCTTTGTGGCGAAAAGCAGAGCGACGTGGCAATCCCTTGTTTTATATGTTAAATATAGAATTTGCCAATTCAAAAAATACAAAATTTCTATCGCAATATTCAAGTACATTAAATAAACAATATTTTTATTTCAAGGAGAATTAAAAAATGATTGATAAAAAAAACAAAAATAAAATAACCCGGCGCAAATTTATTGCTGCCGGTGCAGCCGCATCAGCAGCAATTTCCGGTTTTCCATTTGTGCAAACTTCAAGGGCACAAAATATACCGCCCCTAAAAATTGGAATAATTGGATGTGGAGGAAGAGGTACTGGTGCTGCGGATAATGCCCTTACAGCTTCTAAAAATATTCACCTGATTGCTTTGGCTGATCCTTTTCAGGACAGAATAGACAGATGCTTAAAAACTTTGACCGACCCAAAGAGAAGAAGGGGTCCTCTGCAGGGAGTTGAAGTAAAAAAAGACCATATTTTTGCCGGATTGGACTGCGGTAAAAAGCTTCTTGAAACTGATGTCGATTATGTTTGTCTTACGGGACCCCCGGGATTTAGACCTCAGGATTTTGAAGATGCAGTTGAAGCAGGAAAGCATATTTTTATGGAAAAGCCTGTTGCAACAGACCCCGTCGGCGTAAGAAAAATTCTGAAAACAGCGAAAAAAGCAAAGGAAAAAGGACTTTCTGTTGTCGTCGGTTTTGATAACCGCCACAGTTTGGCTGCCAGAGAAACTATAAAGAGAATTCACGGCGGCTGGATAGGGGAAGTTCTTTCCGCCCGCAGTTATTTTAATACAGGTAGTCTTTGGCATCGGGGAGAAGACCCATCCTGGACGGAAATGGAATATCAGTGCAGAAACTGGTATTATTTCTGCTGGCTTTCAGGCGACCATATAGTCGAACAGCATATCCATTACATAGATTTAACAAACTGGGTTATGGATGGTTACCCGGTTAAAGCTATGGGAGTGGGAGGACGACAGGTTCGGACTGAGCCCAAATGGGGAAATATATATGACCATTTTACTATCGATTATGAATTTGCCAACGAAAAACATGTAATGGCTATGTGTCGGCAATGGGCTAATACTGAT
>JAUVVT010000017.1 GCA_030604505.1 bacterium
AATTCTATTGTGGGATTATTATCCGGATTAAGAACGCTGTTCATCATCTCCAGAGTAAGAACTTTATCGCCAACCCTTGCCACAGAAGGGTCTTTTTCATTATTACCGGAACAAAAAATTAAAATAACAATAACAGAAATAAACAACCTTCTCATTTTTATTTAACCTTCAAACTTTCTATTTTAGCTATCATATTTAAAGTTACAAGCTAATAAAAACTTATGAAAAAAACAAACCTAAAGTTTTAAGCTCCTTTTTTGAAAAAACTATTTTTCTTATATTTTTTACGAGAATATTATTTTCAGTATATTATTTTTTAATTTTAATAAGATATTTTGCATTATTAAAAATAAATAAATCCTAAATAAATCTACATCAAATAGATTCCCATTATCAGTAAGATTTGCAGTATTTATTATGTATTTAATACTGGATATAACAAAAAATCTCCCTTTTTCTAGTAGAAATAGGTTAATTGAAATCTCTTATAAATAATCTAAAATTTTTCAATAAACAAATCAATATCACTTAATTTCTTATTCATCAGCAGGTAAGTATCTGATTTATCAAATCCATACAACAGCGATTTGCCATTGTGAGTAAGAATTTTATATATAGCCGTTAATATAACAAACATTGATTAAATTTGCAATAAGACATTTTCAAAAAATTGTCTTATATTCTCCAACCTTTCTGTATTATCAACATCTTGTAGCTTAATCCTGAAACCAAATTTCTTTCCCTGAAAAAAACTGAAATCAGGAGGCGCGTTATTAGAAAACGAAAATATTTTTTCTTTAAATCCATCATTTGTGATATTTTTGTCAAATTCCGCAATCAATGATTCGCTATTTACTGTTATGCTTGATATATTTAACTTCCTTCCAAGTATCTTGATAGATACCAGTTGAATCAAGTTCTGAACCTTTTGGTGAAATTTTCCATATCTATCGATTATCTCTTCCTTAATATCATCTACCTCACTTATATCCTGAGCTTCAGAAAGTCTCCTGTAATAATTTACCCTCTGTTCGCTGTCACTTATATATTCTTCCGGAAAAAATGCATCGATATCCGAATATATCCTTAATTCATCCTTTTCACCCTGCAGTTCTTCCGTCTCTTCAGTTTCAACCTCTTGATTTTTAAGCTTATTGACTGCTTCTTTTAAAATCTTATTATACAGATCAAATCCGACTGTGTTAATATATCCGCTCTGCTCTTTACCGAGAAAATTCCCTGCACCCCTAATCTCAAAGTCCTTGAGGGCAATCTTAAATCCGCTTCCCAGCTCCGTATGATGTTTAATTGTTAGAAGTCTTTTAAATGGAACTGTGTCTAATCTATCTATTGAATTAACAACAAGATAAGCATACGCCTGAATATTTGACCTGCCCACCCGGCCCCGCAATTGATACAGCTGCGAAAGCCCAAATTTATCCGACTGATTGATAATAATTGTATTAACATTCGGCATATCAAGGCCCGACTCAATAATCACTGTGGAAACAAGACAGTCAAACCTCCTTTCCAAAAATTCTATCATAACCTTTTCGAGCTCCTTCTCTTTCATTTGTCCATGTGCAACAGCAACCCGTAATCCCGGTACAATCCTCTCTATTCTTGCAGCTATACCTGAAATTGTCATTACCCGGTTATGGACAAAATATACCTGTCCCCCCCTGTCTATCTCCCTCAAAATTGCATTCCTGATAACAGCATCATTAAATTGTACAATCTCGGTAATAATCGGCAGTCTTTCCTTCGGCGGAGTATCAATATTAGAGAGGTCCCGGATTCCCATTAGAGACATATTAAGCGTTCTTGGGATAGGAGTTGCCGATATTGTCAGAACATCAACCTCTTTTCTAAATTTTTTCAGCTTCTCTTTATGACTTACTCCAAACCTTTGCTCTTCATCTATAATCACAAGTCCAAGCTTTTTAAACTCTACATCCTTTGATAAAATTCTGTGGGTTCCCACAATAATATCGATTGTTCCGGATTTTATCTTTTTAACAATTTCATTCTGCTGTCTTTTAGTTCTAAATCTTGAAAGCATTTCAATATTTATCGGATACTTTGACAATCTACTTACGAATGTATCATAATGCTGTTTTGCCAGAATAGTTGTAGGAACCAAAACGACAACCTGTTTTGAGTCATTAATGGCTTTAAATGAAACCCTGAGAGCAACCTCAGTCTTTCCATATCCCACATCACCACAAACAAGTCTGTCCATTATCAAAGATTTTTCCATATCCTGCTTAATCTCTCTGCATGCCTCCAACTGTCCGGGGGTTTCCTCATATAAAAATGATGCCTCTAATTCCCTCTGCCATTGAGTATCGGCAGAAAATGAAAATCCCCGTTTTATTTGCCTCTCTGCGTAAATCTCAACTAACTCCTTTACTATTCTCTGAATAGATTTCTTTGTCTTTTTCTTTACTTTTTCCCAATCTGCTGTCCCGAGTCTGCTTAGTTTTGGCTTTACTCCTTCTTGTGCAGAAAATTTCTCTATCTTGTTCAACCGGTCGATATTTAGATATAAACTGTCTTTATTCTCATAAACAATCTTCAAACATTCCTGAAGACTCCCATTCACCGTTATCTTTTCCAGACCGGAATATATCCCTATACCGTAATCCCTATGCACAACAAAATTCCCAATGCTTAAAGACTTATCAAAAAATGAGCTTTTTATGCTTTTGACCGCTTTCCCGGTATGCCTCCATCTTTCCCTCTGAAATATCTGAAAATCGATAAATACAGCACACCTCGCATCAGGAAATATAAAACCCTCCGCCAGAGAGCCCGTACCGATTAAAGGCAGATCAATCAGGTTGGTATCATCTTCAAAAAACTCCTGAAGTCTCTCTGCCTGACCGTTATTGTCGCATAATATACAGACAGAATTTTTACCTCTGATAAGCTTTGATATTTCCTTGCTTAACAAAGAAAGGTCTCTTTGAAAAGCAGGGGGTTCATAAGAGAAAAAATCTATCGAATCCTTTCCCTTAATGGATTCAAATGAAAAATCTATAGATTGAATGGAATCCAATTTATCGGTTATTTCTTCAGAAGTGAAAAAATTCCTCTCTACGTCAGGTTCCAAAAACAGTTCTCTATAATCATCTGAAAGGTTATCGATTATCTCCTTTATATGTTCTTCTATTTTGTTTTTATATAAATAAGGCTCGACCTTTAAAATCCTTGTCTCACCATCTATAAAATCCAGAAAGTTTATGCCTGAGTTTTTATCTATCTTTTCCTCTTTTACTGATATATCACTTACCGGGGAAATAAATATTACACTCTCTAAACTTTCAACAGACCTTTGCGAAGAAACATCAAATAACCGAATCGAACTTATCAAATCTCCATCCAGCTCCAATCTGACAGGATTTTCGAAAGTATATGGATAGATATCTATAATCCCACCCCTGACGCTGAAATCACCGGGTTCCTCAACCATACCCTGTCTCTCGAATCCCATATTGTGAATATCTTCAAGAAAACTGTCATAATCTATCTTCTCGCCCACCTCAAAACTAAAAAAGCAGTTTGACAGTTCAGAAAGCTGCTTCAGGGGATAAACCAAAGAGCTCGAATCAACTATAAAAATACCCCCTTTCTTAAATAAAAATCTTTCATAAACCCTGAGTCTCTTTGATATTATCTCCTGATTTTGAACAGGGTCGGAGAAAAAGTACGGGTCATAAGACAGGAAAACATACGCTTCTTCTCCTGTAAGAATCTCGAGGTCTTCCTTTAAATTAATCGCATATTCCTTTTCCGGAACAAATATCACAAACCTTCCGCCGCACCTCTTATATAACAGCGATACAAGAACGCTCCTTAAAGAACCGCTTACCCCTTTCAGTACAAAGCTTTCCCCATCTTTCCCCTTATTCAGAAAATTCTCTACATTTCTGCTCTTTTCTATCTTTTTCTTTATAAAATCTACTAACACAAGAACTCCTATCTACTTTCTTTTTCAAAAGAAAGTAGCAAAGAAAATTTTAAATTATATGTCCCTTCGTGAACAGTGAAAATTTTATCTTCTTTTCTGAACCTAAATTAACTATTATCTCTCGCATAACCATATTTTTTGTATTTTCATCTTTAAAAACTATCTCTGAATCCATATAGCTTGGAGCAACAAGCACACCGCCCCTTCCATTATTATCAACATCCTTTAAGAACGGCAAAGACCACAATAAGACCTTATCAATTGAAGCAACAGCCCTTGCGGTAACTATATCAAAATATTTTACAAGACGGCTGTCATCCTTAAGATTTTCAGCCCTATTACAGATAATTGTAACATCAACCAGTCCAAGAAAATCTATCAACTCTTTCAAATAAAGAGATTTTTTATTGTTTGACTCAACAAGAAAAAGCTCTATCTCCGGAAAAAGTATCTTCAGCGGCACAGAAGGAAATCCTGCCCCGGCACCCAAATCCAAAAGCCTCTTCTTTTCATAAAAATCAATAACATTCAGCAAAGCAAGCGACTCTGTAAAATGCTTGGTTACAATCTTATCCTCATCGCTCTTAGAAATAAGATGCTTCTTCCGGTTCCAGCGAAGTAAAAAATCTTTATATACCAAAAAGGTATTCAGCACCTCACCGGACAAACTTACACCCCACCCGTCCAAAACCTCAAGCATTTTTATTATATCATCAGAAAAATGTTTCATGTGAAACATCCATAATTTATTTATTTTAATTATAAATATAACAAATCCCGCCGTTATATCCGTTCCGATACCTCGGCAAATCTGTTTCGGAACATTTATCACACTACCCTTTTCAAACACTCAGCCATTGTTATGTAAAAAATGTTTCATGTGAAACATCTAAATAAAACTATTAATATTAATATCTTGCAAACATTGAAAAATCATTTTTTGCCTATTTATAACAAATTATTTCTCGGTAGGCATATTTTTTAGGTGTATCAAAAGAACAGATATGTCTGTTGGATTTACACCCGGAATCCTCGAAGCCTGACCAATCGAAAGCGGCCTCACCTTTTGCAGCTTTTCCTTTGCCTCCGATGAAATTGACTTTATCTTTAAATAATCAATATCACCCGGAATCTTTTTGCCCTCGAGAGTTTTTGTCTGTTTAACCTGTGAAAGCTGCCTATCTATATATCCTTTGTATTTTATCTCCATTTCAACCTGAGGGGATATTTTTTCAAGGGTATCACTGCCCTTTTCCTGCTCAATAAATTTCTGTATATCGGAAAATTTTATCTCGGGTCTTTTTAATATTTGAGCAATGTTTACAGTGCTTTCTACCTTTGAAGAATTTACACTTTCAAGAACCGGATTTATCTCCAACGGCTTAACCTTTTTATCGTACAGTGAAATTATAATCCTTTCCTTCTCTTCCCTTTTCCTTTTCATATTATCATAAACTTCCCCGGAAATAAGCCCAAATCGATAACCGTATTCCATCAGTCTTTCATCCGCGTTATCCTGTCTTAACAGCAGGCGGTATTCCGCTCTTGACGTAAACATCCTGTACGGCTCATCCGTTCCCTTGGTAATAAGGTCATCAATGAGAACCCCGATATAAGCCTCCTGGCGCCCAAGTATAAACGGTTTTTCATTCCGAATCTTCAGCACAGCATTTATCCCTGCCATTATTCCCAGCGCTGCAGCTTCCTCGTATCCGGACGTGCCGTTTATCTGACCTGCTAAAAAAAGATTTTCTATTGTTCTTAATTCAAGATTATATTTAACCTGGTATGTCGGAAAATAATCGTACTCGATTGCGTAGCCAAATCTTTTTATCTCCGCTTTCTCAAGCCCTCTTATCGAGCGAAGTCCATTTATCTGTATATCTTCCGGCAGAGAGGTCGAAAATCCGTTTACATAATATTCGCTTGTACCTAATCCCTCCGGTTCGAGGAATATCTGGTGTCTTTCTTTATCTTTGAATCTTACGATTTTTGTTTCAATTGAGGGACAATACCGGGGTCCTGTGGATTTAATCACTCCTGTATATAATGGCGACCTGTCAAATCCGCCCAAAAGTATCTTATGTGTCTCTTTGCTTGTATATGTCAGGTAACATGATACCTGCTCTCTTTCTATCTTCTCGGTCTGATATGAAAACGGAATTATTACCTTGTCACCCGGCTGAACCGCTAACACTTCCCAGTCAACCGTCTTCCCGTCTATTCTCGGGGGTGTGCCCGTTTTCAGTCTGTCGGATTTAATTCCTAATTTATTTAGATTTTCAGTAAGCCCTGTTGATGGAACCTCCCCTGCCCTTCCCCCTGGATAACTTTTCAGTCCAATATGTATCAGCCCATTTAAAAATGTTCCGTTTGATATAATAACCGCCTTTCCTTCATATATTAATCCCGTGCTTGTCTTTACGCCTACTGCCCTTTTTTTGTCAGTCAGTATCTCGACAACCATACCCTCTTTTATGGTCAAATTATCCTTATTTTCAATTCTTTTTTTTACATCCGCAGAATACATTAATCTGTCAGCCTGTGCCCGCGGTGACCATACAGCAGGACCCCTTGACCTGTTAAGCATCCTGAATTGGATTCCGGTTCTGTCTATCACCTTCGCCATTTCACCTCCAAGGGCATCAATCTCTTTAACCAGATGTCCCTTTGCCAGCCCGCCAATTGCAGGATTACACGACATCCACGCAATAAAGTTTATATTCATTGTTATAAGCAGCGTCTCGCACCCCATTCCCGCAGCTACCAAGGCAGCCTCACTCCCCGCATGTCCGCCACCTACTACTATTACATCATACATAAAATAAATCCTAAACCTTTTATAAAATTTCCCTCGCACGAGGGGAAATTTAGATAAAAAGTTTTTCCGCCTAAGCGGATCCGCTTTGCAGATGGGACACCTTTTTTCAAAAAAGGTGTCTACTTTCTTCTCAAAGAAAGTAGCAATTTATTTGCCTATACAAAACTTTGAAAATATCCTATTCAGCAGGTCATCACTTGATACATCACCCGTTATTTTACCGAGATTTTCAATCGTCTCTGAGAAATCAATCGCCAAAAACTCATTCGGGATTTTCTCAGTATATCCCTTAATTAACCTCTCAATCCCCTCATTCGCCCTTTTTAATAACTCGTGATGCCTTACATTAACTATTAATATGTTATTGTTTTCTAAAGATTTATCTGCATCAACATTATCAATAATCGCATCTATTATCTTATCAATACCAATCTTTTCTTTCGCAGAAATAAAAATATTTCTAATCTCCTTGTTACTTATAACAATTTCAATCTCAGCAATATCTTCTATCAGGTCAATTTTATTATACGCTATTAATACATTCCTGTTCTCTGAAAATTTTTCTTTTAGCTCGTTATAAACCTCCAAATCCTCATCTTTTTTTATATCATCCGAATCGATAACCAGTACAGCAATATCTGAATTCTCCATTATAAGCTTTGTCCTCTTAATTCCTTCATTTTCAATAATTCCTTTACCTTCTCTAATCCCGGCTGTATCAAAAAATTTTAACACCAATCCGTTATGTTCTATCTCCCCGTCTATAACATCACGGGTTGTTCCCGGCTGCTCACTAACAATTACCCTGTCCTTTCCAATCAAGGCATTAAACAGAGAAGATTTTCCTACATTCACACGCCCGAATATTCCGACCTTAATACCGCTTTTATAATATCTTCCAGCTTGATAAGATTCTATCATCTTTTCCAAATTATTAGACGTTTTTTTCAGTCTCTTTATCACCGAATCTTTATCCTCTCTTTCAATATCCTCTTCTACAAAATCTATTTCTGCCTCAGAATTGGAATAAATATCTATTATTTCATCCTTTATTTCTTTTATTGAATTTTTTAACTCCCCTGCAACCTGCCTTATAGCGGTTTTTAAAGACTTTTCATTCTCAGATTCTATCAAATCTGCGACAGCTTCCGCCTGCGTTAGGTCTATCCTCCCATTTATAAATGCCCTAAATGTAAATTCACCAGCTTCAGCAAGTCTCGCCCCCTGAGAAAGAACTACTTCAAGCAACCTTTTTATTAAATATACCCCTCCATGCGTATTTATCTCAATCATATCTTCCCGTGTATACGAATTTTTTGCATTCATCTTGACATACATTACCTCGTCAAGTTTTTCACCCGATTCAGGATTAACGAAATAGCCGTTATATAACCTGTGAGATTCCGCATCAGAAATACCTTTACTTCCCCTCAATACCTTTTCTGCTATTGCGAATGTATCCTTTCCGCTTATTCTGATAATCCCGATCCCACCCTTACCTATTGGAGTCGATATCGCAGCTATTGTATCTTCTGTTCTCATTACTTGTAATTTACCTCTGAATAAAACCTTTTAGTTCCGACAGGAGCAAGATGTTTATAATAATTGATTTAAAAATAAATAATATAACCCTGCCGGCAAATTCAAACCAACAGGGTTACTTTTAAAGGGAAAATTATTTTATCTGTGAAATTTTTACTTATACATCTAAATTCTTAACATATCTTGCATTCTTCTCTATAAACTCTCTTCTCGGTTCAACCTCACTGCCCATCAATATATTAAACAAATGGTCCGCCTCTCTTGCATCCTCAAGAGTAATCTGAAGAATAGTCCTTTTTTCAGGGTCCATAGTAGTTGCCCAGAGCTGCCCGGGATTCATCTCGCCCAGACCTTTGTATCTCTGCAGCGTTATGCCATTTCCTCCCATACGTTTATAAATCTCGTCCTTTTCTTCCTCGTTAAATGCATAAACCTCTTCTTTTCCTTTCTTTAGCTTAAAAAGTGGCGGCATGGCTATATATATGTGTCCAAAATCAATCAAATCACGCATATATCTGAAAAAGAAGGTAAGCAAAAGGGTTTTTATATGAGAGCCATCCACATCCGCATCTGTCATAAGGATTATCTTCCAGTATCTTACTTTCGATTTATCAAATTCATCGGACCCAATTCCCGTTCCGAGCGCAGTTACGATTGTTCTTATTGATTCATTCCCAAGAATTTTATCCATTTGCGCCTTTTCAACGTTTAAAATCTTCCCCTTAATTGGCAGAATTGCCTGAAATCTTCTGTCCCTGCCGAGTTTTGCTGACCCGCCCGCCGAATCACCCTCAACTATATACAGTTCACATCTTTGAGGGTCTTTTATTGAACAATCGGCAAGTTTCCCCGGCAGCCCGCCACCCTCAAGTGCACCCTTTCTCCTTGTCAGCTCTCTTGCCTTTTTTGCCGCTTCCCTGGCTCTTGAAGCCGTAAGACATTTATCGATTATGCTTCTCGCAACCGAAGGATTCTGCTCAAGATGTTCTCCGAGTTTCTCATTAACTATTGATTCTACAATTCCTTTAACTTCGCTGTTGCCGAGCTTTGTTTTGGTCTGTCCCTCAAATTGTGGATTCGGAACCCTGATATTTATAACCGCTGTCAATCCCTCTCTTGTATCTTCCCCGCTCAGGTTAAATTTGCCATTCTTGAGAAGATTGTTTTTTTGACCATAATAGTTTAAAGTTCTCGTTAGTGCGGTTTTAAAGCCAACAAGATGCGTCCCTCCCTCTACTGTATTTATATTATTTACATAAGAATGAATATTTTCAGTATAAGAATCATTATACTGCAAGCTAATCTCTACGAAGACCATATCCCTTTCTTTCTCAAAAACAATCGGACCCTTATGTATCTGCTTGCGATTTTCATCAATATATTTGACAAAGGCCGCTATTCCACCGCTGTATCTAAAATCTTTCTTCAAACCCTTAATCTGGTCTTTCAGGGTTATTTTTAGTCCCTTATTTAGAAATGCAAGTTCCATTATTCTGCGGGAAAGAATTTCAAAATCAAATTCAACTTTATTGAATATATCTCTATCCGGTTGAAATACAACTTTTGTTCCTCTCTGCTCGGATGTCCCTGTTTCTTTTACCTCAGACTTTTTTTTACCCTTCTCATACCGCTGATGATATACCTTCCCGTCTCTATAAACCTCGACTTCCATCCATTCAGACAAAGCATTTACTACCGATACTCCGACTCCATGCAGACCTCCGGATACCTTATACGAGCTCTTATCAAACTTTCCTCCGGCATGAAGAGTGGTCATAACCACTTCAAGGGCTGGCTTTTTCTGGGTGGGGTGCATATCAACAGGTATTCCCCTTCCATTATCAATTACAGTGATGCTGTTATCTTCATTTATGGTTACCTTAATCTCTGTACAGTGTCCAGTCATAGCTTCATCAATACTATTATCAATAACCTCGTATACCAGATGGTGAAGACCCCTGCTTCCCAAATCACCGATATACATAGCAGGTCTTCTGCGAACAGCTTCAATTCCCTTCAATACATGAATATGCTTTGCATTGTAATCTACTGACGTCATTTAATAACTCCTCTAAGCATTCTAATAAAATATTATATCTTTAATAAAATCTTTTCTCAGTAAGAGATTTATTTTCCTTATTATTGTATCCTTTTGATAATATAATTCCTGCCTCCAGCATGAATCAGTGGTCTTTACAAAGAGCTTCCCTCTTTCTATCTTGATTAGCTCTGTCTTTCTTGCGTTTATTTCCCCGACTGCCTCATTCCATAACAGAAAAGCCTGTCCCTGAAGAATACCGTTGTCAAACCCTAAATTCTGAATAAGATTATTTAGTGCACTTTTTAAAGGTACAGGCTTTTTGTGAAATTTTCTCATTTTATAACAATCTCTTTTTCTAATCTTCCTCTTCCGTAAGTTTTATCGGCATAATAAGTATTAGAATATCTTCGTCCTTTTCTTGTTTTATAGGATATACCAAACCGGCACTGGTTGGACCACCAAAGTTAAACATAATCTTTTCGGTATCCATATGCTCAAGAACATCAAGAAGATATCCGTAATTGTATCCAATAACCATATCTTCACCCTTATACTCTGCAGGTATCAATTCCTTACCTTCTTTTCCATAATCTACATCCTCCGATGATATCTCAATAGACGTTTCCATTAGCTTGATTTTTATTTGCTGTGTTACTTTATTTGAAAATATTGATATTCTTTTTACAGACGATTCCATAGGTCCTTTTTCCACAGTAAGTTTATTATTGTTATCCTTTGGAATTACATTTTCATATTCGGGATATGTGCCCTCTATCAGTCTTGAGTAAATAACATAATTATTGAAGCTGAAGACCAGATAATTTTCACTCACTGATATTTTTATAATCCCATCATCATCTGATTTATTTTTTAAAAACTGGTTAAGGGCTTTAGGTGAAGTGATAAACCCACCAATGTCTTTTTGAATGTTTACACCTTTATTGACTATTTTTACCAGTCTGTGTCCATCAGTAGCAACTGCTCTTAATTCGCCCTTTAATAATTGAATATATACTCCCATTAAAGATGATCTTACTTCACCGGATGAAACAGCAAATATGGATTTTTTTATCATCCGTTCAAATAACTTACCCTCTATTTCTACTTCATATTCTATCTCTACTTTCGGCAGTTCTGGAAACTCACTTTCGTTTTCACCAGCAATCATATATTCACCTGATTCCGTTTTTATATTTGCC
>JAUVVT010000439.1 GCA_030604505.1 bacterium
AAAACGGCAGCGCCGCATTGCTTCAAATCACTTCCGGAATATATCCAAAAATCGGAAGCCAGGAAAAGGTGGAACATCCGCTTCAGCACTCCAGAAAAATATCAGGAATCGGTAAAAGGCTACTACCGGCTAATTTACGGTGTTGATGTGGTTGTGGGAAAGATTGTGGACGCCCTGAAGGAATTGAGGTTTGACGATAATACGATTATCATTTTCACCGGAGACAAGGGATTCTATCTTGGTGAACATGGACTTGCAGGAAAATGGTTTATGCATGAAGAATCAATCCGCACTCCTTTGATTATTTATGACCCCAGATTGCAGGCGTCTTCACGCGGAAAGAGAAGACAGGAAATTGCTTTAAATGTGGACATTGCGCCAACTATACTTGACTTTGCTGAAATTGATATTCCGGAACAGATGCAGGGTCGCAGTCTGCGGGGATTGGTATATGGCAAAGATGAGGAATGGCGAGATGACTTTTTCTATGAACACCTTTTTGAGAATGCAGAGATTCCAAAATCTGAAGGAGTCCGTACTGAGCGATGGAAATACATCCGATATATTGAACAGGACCCGGTTGATGAAGAACTATACGACCTGCAGAACGACCCATATGAAGAGCATAATGTTGCTATGATAAAGGATAACGGGGAGATTCTCAATAAAATGCGCAAACGATGGAACGAACTCAGGGAAAGCTTACGGTAAGAAATATTTCAGTTTATCGAAGTATGAGTTTGGATGAACCATAGAAGCGCAGATAAACGAGATAAAAATTCTTGTAATTTTTAGGTAATTAGAAAAATCCTTAAAATATTCATCTAATTAGTCTGTTATCTTTCTTAGTTGTACTATATTTCAACTTGCATTTATATAAACCAGAGAAAATTTGATAGAGTTTTATTTGATTAATTATTTTTCCAAAAATTCCAAAAGCAGGTTTTCCCTCTTCGAATAGCTGTATTACTTTATTTAGTCTTGGTTTATTTTGTTGAGCTGAAACCAGTGTGTTAAATTGCAAAAAACTGAAGAATATTGAAATGAAAATTAAGCTGTATTTTTTTTAATATTTCCATAATTGCCCTCTGATATTAAATAATGTATATTTATTATCTAATTGTTTGCTAAACTTGTGATAAAATATTTCTTAAATATTCAAGAGCACGTGCTGCCTGTTCTTCTGAATCTTCAAGTGTACCGTATTTTCCTTCGATTAAAAATGGATGGCATAATTCATACGAAAGGTGGCCATTATATCCTATATCAGTCAAAGCTTTAATAAAAACCGGGTAATTATTTAATGCTCTGTTTGGCCTGAATTTTCGCTGGATGACGCTTCCATCTGGTGTTCTATTAAATTCACCACCAAAATGAGAATGCACTATTAAATCTTTTCCTGCTTCAATAACTGCTCCCCGAACATATTCATCACTCTGATTATTGAAAAGAGGGGCATCGAGTGAAAGCTTAAGGTTTTCAGAGCCAATTTCTTTAACCATTTTAATTGTATCTTTATAATTTCTGATTAATGGCTTATGGTTCTGGAAAGCAAGTGTAATACCGAATTTTTCAGCATATTTTACTGATTCTTCAAGACATTCTCTGCATAATTTCCACTTTTGCTCCCTTGTAACCTTGGGGAAACCGATACTCCAGGCCCTCCTTGCGTCATCGTAATATGCTTTTCCATCAACCATTGTAACTCCTCCCCATGCGGCGAATATTCTTACAATTTTTACTCCCAGATAATTCGCAATTCTCATTTGTTCTCTCAACATCAGCAGTTCATTCTCTCGCTGTTCAACTATAGGATTAGTAAAGTTATTATAACTTGCGACTGCACAAATTTCCAATCCTGCCGAATCAACCATCCTTCTTATTTCGATACAGTCCTGTTTATCAAGGTCAAGCGGACTGGCATGAGGTCTTTTTGCCCCTATCTCTATCCCGTCATATCCCATTGATTTCGCTTTTTGAATAAATTCTTTTATAGTCAATGAAGGTCCATCATACCAAACACCGGCAAAAGTTACACTGTATAGACTGATTTTAATCGAAGGATTTTTTGCTCTTGCTTTTACTGCACTTGAAATTGAAGATGTTAAACCTGCTGTTAAACCAATTGTCCCGCTTTTTTTTAAAAATTCCCTTCGATTTAAATGATGTTTTAAAGACATATTTTCCCTCCTATTTTTTTTAAAGGCTTGTTTATATTAAATTATAAGAGAATATTGATATTAGAAAAAATTTTATTTTAATAATCTATTTTTCGTGTAATGTTTTTTCTAAGCTGTGATAATATTTAATTGCATCCTCAGCGTTTTTTTGTGCTCCAATTGAGGTATCAACATGCTCCAAAGAAATCCAATGCTGATAATCTATTTCTTTCAATGCTTTGAATACAGGTAAAAAATCAGTGGGTCCTCTATCGAGATAGGTACCTATAGCATGGGTATGGATGTGCTTGATGTATTGAGCATATTTATGCACAAGTTCATCGATAGGTTCGGGATCATTTATACAGTGAATGAGATCAATCATAGTCTGAAGTGATGGGCTGTTGATTTCTTTAATCATAGAGACTGCTTCAGCCATTGATGTTACGACAAAGCAATCTACCGGCATACTTTCAAGGAGTATAATGATATTTCTTT
>JAUVVT010000372.1 GCA_030604505.1 bacterium
AAAATCGGGTTCTATGTTTTCTTTTTCAATAGCCATTGTTACTTCTAATAAATGAGATCCAACACCTGCAATTAATCCATTCTCCTTAATAAATGAAACGACTTTTCCGAGCAGGTCAACATGACCATCCTGAAAAAATTGGTCTCCAATACCGCCCTGCATAAATGCACCAATGGCTCCATTATCAATGGCCATTTTTATATTACTTGTTAAATCATTTTCTCTTGGATAAGTTTGTGCAATCCATTGTATCTTTCCTCCTCTTTCTTTCCAATATTTGTTGAGTATTCTTATTGTATCTTCATCAGTTCTTAATACGGCAGTATTTATTCCGTTTTCTTCGCATATTTGCAGGGTTTCTATAACTTTTTCATCTGTAAAATAGTGTTTTAGCAAGGAAGATACATACCTCAAATCTCTGCTGTGGGCAAATCCGCTGATTAGATTGCCACCACAAATCAATCTGCTAATCTGATATTTACCAATTTTTCCCTTTTGTAAACCTGTAATAGAATCCTCTGGCACTTGGACAATTGGTCTTCTTGTTGTTCTTGCTAATAAAGCTTTATCTTCAAGACTTAAACCAACAGTAGCTCCTACGGACATAATAATAGAATTTTTTAAAAATTCACGGCGATTTGAATATTTTGACATGATTTACCTTTCTTTAATTAAGTTTTTATATTGGAAACTCTTAAAACTATATCTTTTAATATATTTAATTTAGTATCTATTTTCAAGTATTTTTTTAAATTTATATTGATTATAGTAATAATTAAAACCAATAATCTTTATTTAAAACAACAACTTATTTTTAATTATCAAAGTCTCATTTTAAATTAAATAGGATAAAACAAAAGCAACTTTGTTTTTTATTTTGAAAATTATGAAAATATTGTTAAATTAATTTAAAAAATTTCAGAAGAGTATAAATTTTTTAAAAGGTATAAATTGTGAAAAAAATAAATTTTATATTTTTCCTTATTATTTTATTTAACACTTTATTGTTGAATAATATTACTTCAGGGCAGGAATTTCCCAGACGTAAGATAGAGATTTTGGTTCCCTGGGCGGCAGGAGGTGGAACAGACCTCACTGCGAGATTAGTGGCAGATTTAAGTAGTAAAGTTTTTGGAGTTCCATTTTATGTTACCAATAGAACTGGGGGGAGGGGAGTAGTCGGATTTTATTCAGGGGCGCGTGCTAAACCTGATGGTTATACAGTTACTACTTTAACCGTTGAAATAGTTACCATTTCTCATTTAGGGCTTGCAAATGTATCTCATAAAGATTTTACTCCGATTATGCTGTATAATCATGATCCTGCGGCACTTTCGGTTAGAGCCGATTCACCATATAAGAATTTAAAGGAATTTATTGAAGATGCAATGAGAAGGCCCAATAAAATAAAGGTTGGCAATTCTGGAACGGGTAATATCTGGCATCTGGCAGCTGCCGGGTTTGAGCAGAAAACTGGTATAGAATTAGCTCATATCCCTTATAACGGAGCTGCTCCTGCTATTAAAGCGGTTCTCAGCGGGGAGATTGAGGCAACTACAGCCAGTGCAGTAGAGGTATATCCACAGGCTGAAGGAGGTAAAATGAGGGTTTTGGCAATTTTCGGTGATAAAAGGTTGAATTTTCTTCCCGATGTTCCCACTTTAAAAGAACTCGGAATAGATTTTACAACTGAATCATGGAGAGGATTAGGGGTTCCTAAAGATACTTCTAAGGAAATAATTGATATTCTCCATAAAGGATTTAAAAAGGTTTATGAATCTGAAGAATTTCAGAATTTTATGAAAAAAAGAGGATTCGGAGTGATTTACAAAGCTCCTGAAGATTTCAGAATTTTTATGGATGAGCAGTTCGATGAGTCTGGCAAAATAATAAAGAATCTCGGAATATCAAATAAATAAAATGAAAATTAAAAATACTCACCTTATTTCAGCGATTTTATTGACAGTTTTCAGTTCACTTGTGTATTATGCCTCATTGGATTATCCTTCATCTCTTGAAGGAGCGGAGCCGGGTCCTGCATTTTTCCCCAAAATTATTGCTGTATCTCTTATTATTCTGGCTCTCGGACTAATTATTACAGGTTATAATGATAAATCGACAGAGCCAAAATCAAAGTTTCTAATCTTTGATTCATTACTGATGAAAAGAGTATCTATAGTTTTGATTACAGTCGTATTTATTCTAATAATCCCTTTTGCAGGATTTATGATAAGTTCAATGCTTTATATTTTTACATTTATGAAGATTGTAAAAACGAAAGGATACTTAATTCCTATTTTTATTTCAGTTGCTGTTTCCATAATACTAACATACACATTTAAAGAATTTCTTTATGTTCAATTACCTTAGCAGAGAAGGGATATTTTGATGGTTGAAGGTATATCGAACTCAATTCCGCTGGTATTTTCGTTTAATTCTATTTTAATGATGACCATAGGTACATTGGTTGGGATAATTATGGGAGCACTTCCTGGGATGACTGCCACAATGACTATTGCTATACTTGTATCGTTTACCTTCGGTATGCAGCCTCTACCCGGAATGATGCTGCTTTTAGGTATATATGGGGGTGCCCTTTATGGCGGTTCTATACCCGCTATATTGATCAGGACTCCGGGAACTCCTTCGGCAGCGGCGACGGTATATGATGGATATCCAATGTCTTTGCGAGGCGAAGCCGGCTTGGCAATTGGAGTTTCAACATTTTCTTCATTTTTTGGGGGGATTATCGGGCTGACAATTGCTCTATTTGTTTCTTCTTGGGTTGCTGAATTTGCATTGAGATTTGGTTCAGCAGAATACTTTGCTCTTGCTATATTCGGTTTGTCCATTATTGCAAATATCTCTGAAGGAGCAGTAATAAAGGGATTCATAGCGGGTATTTTAGGATTCTTTTTATCCATCGTGGGATTAGACCCTATTCAGGGGTATCCAAGGTTTACCTTTGGTTCTGCAGAACTGTTAGGCGGAGTAGAATTTATACCTGTAATGATTGGTCTTTTTGGGTTTTCTGAGGGATTAACGGTAATGGAGAAAATACTCGCAAAATATAGATCAACCCAAAAACTTAGCGGTATTATTCCTTCATTTGCAAAATTAAAAAAGATATTTCCAACGATTCTGGGTTCATCGGTAGTTGGGATATTCGTCGGAAGTCTTCCTGGAACTGGAGGAGATATTGCTGCATTTGTTGCATACAATGAGAGTAAAAGATGGTCGAAAGATAAAGATACATTTGGCAAAGGTAATATTAAGGGAGTTGCTGCTGCAG
>JAUVVT010000170.1 GCA_030604505.1 bacterium
CCCCAATGGATATTCCTCAATCTACAATTGATCAAGAAAAATTAATTAATATCATTAGTAAAACTATATCAATTTTAAAAAACTTAGAAAAAACTAATATTAATGAGATTACAATTGAAAACTTACATTTCACATTATCATCACAGGGACTTAATTATAATAAAAATGAAATAGAAAATACGTTAAAGTTTTTGAGCACTCAACCAATTAGTATTTTGCATAAACAAAAAGATTTATATATTTTAAATAGACAAATTGAATCAATATTAAAGAAAATAGGTTTATTAATACAGGCATTTAACAGAATGAGATTATCATAAATTGAAAAAATATTCATTTTTAATACATTAAATAATTATTAGACTATGAAAAAGATAGAAAAAGCTGAACGAATATTAATAAAAATCGGAACTGCGGTAATAACAAAAGACCAGAAGCTAAATAAATTCTGGATGCGAAAAAAGGTAAGAGAAATCTCGGAATTAATCCATGCCGGAAAAAAGATTATAATGATAAGTTCCGGTGCGGTTGGTGCTGGAATGGAGATTGAACAACTTAAAAAAAGACCAAAAGACATCTTAAAACTCCAGTTGTTATCCGGTATTGGACAGCCAAGACTGATGAGGACATACGAATTAAAATTCAAGAGGTACGGTGTAAAAACGGCACAGATACTTCTGACGCATCATAACTTTTCGACAATAAAAGAATTAAAAAATCTCACCGATGTTATTGAAGGATATTTCTCTGAAAAAGTTCTGCCAATAGTTAATGCCAACGATATTCTAACCAAAGAAGAGCTTATGAACGGGTCGGTAATAAAGTTTTCCGATAATGACGAGCTTGCCGCACTTATGGCTAAAGCTCTTAAAATGGACCTGTTGTTAATATTAACTAATGTGGACGGTCTTTATTTGGGATATAATGATAAATCTGATGAACCTAAACTTATTGAGACTGTAGAAAAAGTGACAAATAAGATTCTTGAGCAAACAAGAAAAGGGAAATCTCCGCTGGGTTTGGGAGGTATGTACTCCAAGGTAAAAGCGGCAAGAGATTTAGCTAAATATAAAATCCCGACAATTATTGCAAACGGCAAATATAATATTACCGATATAATTTCAAATAAAGTAAAACGAACACAATTTAATACATACTAAAAAATGAAATACAATTCTATCGTACTAATAAAACAGGTGCCGGATACGAAAAATATTACCGGTGAAGCAATGCATGAAGACGGAACGGTTAACCGCTCTGCCCTGCCGGCGATATTCAATCCTGATGATTTAAACGCTCTTGAAATGGCTCTTTCTTTAAGAGAGAAATTCGGTGGGACTGTAAAAGTTATCACAATGGGTCCCCCCTTCGCGGCGGAAGTTCTCCGCGAATCCCTTTATCGTGGCGCTGATGAAGTAATCCATCTATCCGACAGAAGATTCGCCGCAGCGGATACCCTTGCAACCGCTTATACATTGAGTAAAGCAATAAAAAAAATCGGCGAATATAACATTATCTTTTGCGGAAGACAGGCTATAGACGGCGATACTGCACAAGTTGGACCCCAGGTGGCTGCCAAACTCGATATTCCGCAGGTTACATTCGTCGATAAAATCGAGCAAATTGATGATAATTCCATTACAGTAAAACGAAGTATAGAAAACGGATACGAAATCATTCAGACAAAACTCCCTGTTCTTCTCACAGTTATGGGAACCGCAAATGAACCGAGATACCCATCGTGTAAATTAGTGATGAAATACAAAAAGGCAAGGTCTGCTGCTGAAATAAAAGCCGAATCTGAAAATAATAAAGATTCAAATATAAATTTTAATGAAACAATTAATAAGCTCAAAAAAAAGAACCTTCTGATACAGACATGGGATGCAGATAATATCGGCTTAGATGCATCTGAATGCGGCGCTCAGGGTTCCCCGACATGGGTGGCAAAAATTTCAAGTGTACAGTTAGAATCCAAAGAAATAAAAAACATTGAGTCAAATTACAATAGCATTAAAGAACTTATTTCTGAATTAATTTCAGACCATATATTGGGATAGAAATATGGAAAACAAAGGAGAAGTCTGGATAATATCAGAACAGGACAAGGGTAAACTTGCAGAAATTTCTATTGAACTGGTTTCCAAGGGAAGAGAATTAGCCGACAGGTTAAAAACGTCTCTCGGTTCAGTTGTTCTGGGAGATAATATCAAACATATCCCTGAAGAACTTTTTAAATACGGCTGTGACACTGTCTATCTTGCAGAACATCCGGATTTAAAATATTACACAGTTTTAACATATACAAACGTGATTTATAAACTCGCAAAAGAAAAAAATCCTGACATAATTCTATTTGGTGCGACCACAACCGGAAGAGATTTAGCACCACGGCTTGCTTCAATTTTACCCGCCGGTCTTACCGCAGACTGTACCGACCTGAGGATAGATGATTACAGCGACCCACGTTCAAAAAAAGTCCTTAAAGATACACTGTTTCAAATAAGACCGGCATTTGGTGGTAATATAATTGCCACTATTGTGAATACCTGGGCTCCGCCAAAAATGGCAACTGTCAGAGAAGGAGTAATGAAGATAGCACCACCTCAAAATGAAAGAACCGGGAAAATTATAAATATCAACCCTGAATTTGGTCAGAAAGATTTAGCACTTAAAGTTATCGAAAGGTCGAAATTAGAAAAAAAGGTCAACCTTAAAAATGCAAGAATAATAGTATCAGGAGGCTTTGGAGTCAGCAGCAGAGAAAATTTTAAATTAATTCATGAACTTGCCCATACACTCGGCGGTGAAATCGCCGGTTCCCGTGCTGCGGTTGACGGCGGTTTTATCGAAAGAGACCATCAAGTCGGTCAAACAGGAACCACCGTCAGACCAAAACTATACATTGCCTGTGGAATATCGGGCGCCGTTCAACATAGAGCAGGTATGTCGGAGTCTAATAAAATAATCGCTATTAATGCGGATAAAGATGCACCTATATTTAAAATTGCACATTACGGAATCATAGGAGACCTGAACCAGGTCATCCCTATGATGATTAAAGCATACAAGGAAAAAGGTAAACTTTCGTTGTAAAAATATATTAACCACAAAGAACGCAAAGGAAAATTAAAAAATAGTTGCATTATTTTTTCCCATTTAAAACATTCTTCTTCGTGCCCTTCGTGGTAAAATATTTTGCTGGTATATCAAATAAATTTTTAATTAAAGGAACCGAGAATGCCAAACTTTTTTGACGATAATGAAGATATTCAATTCCAATTTAAAAATCTGGATTTAGATGAAATAATCAGAATAAGAGAAGACAATTTCAAAGAAAAGGATAATTTCTATTATGCCTCTGAAAACGTGGAAGATGCAAAAGACAATTACAGAAGGGCTATGAGCATAGCGGGTCAAATTGCGGGAGATTATGTTGCACCGAGGGCGCCTGAAATTGATGCTGAAGGCAGTAAACTCGTTGACGGCAAAGTTATATATGCAAAAGGACTTCAGGAATCTCTTGATATGATTAAAAATTCGGATTTAATGGGAATTACCATTCCAAGAAAATATGGCGGACTCAATTTTCCTTACATTGTAAGTTCGATATTTATTGAAATAATATCAAGAGCAGATGCAAGTCTTATGAATATAGTCGGTCTTCAGGACATTGGTGAAACTGTTTACAAATTCGCCGACGATGAACTGAAAGACAAGTATTTGCCGCTGTTCAGTTCCGGTAAAATTACAAGTGCTATGGCTTTAACCGAACCGGATGCCGGGTCAGATTTACAGGCGGTTCAGCTTAAAGCTGTATATGACGAACAGAGCGGTTGCTGGCGGCTCAATGGCGTCAAACGTTTTATTACAAACGGATGTGGAGATATCTTGCTGGTACTGGCAAGGTCGGAAGAAGGAACAACAGACGCACGGGGATTAAGTCTCTTTCTATGTGAAAATGATGATTCCATGAAAATAAGAAGGATTGAAAATAAACTCGGAATCAAAGCTTCACCAACATGTGAGCTTCAGTTTAACAATACAACTGCACATCTCGTGGGTAAAAGAAAATTTGGACTCATTAAATATGTTATGTCAATGATGAATGGCGCAAGAGTGGGAATTGCTTTTCAGGCGCTGGGTATTGCTGTCGCCGCATATTATGAAGCGATAAAGTATGCAAACGAAAGAGAGCAATTCGGAAAAAAAATTATCGAATTCCCTGCAGTTTACGATATCCTGATTAATATGAAAGTGGAAATAGAAACCACAAGAAGTCTTGTCTACAGGACTGTGTGGGTTGTTGATATGTTAGAATGTCTTGAGAAAAATCTCAAATCAGCAGAAAACGATGATGAGAAAAAAATACTGCGGAAAAAAATAAAAAACTTTGATAAATTAGCTGCAACCGTAACTCCTTTAAGTAAATATTATGCTTCCGAGATGTCATCAAGGGTAACTTATGACGCAATTCAGATTCACGGAGGAACCGGCTATATGAAAGAATTCAACGTAGAACGGCACTACAGGGATGCAAGAATCACATCGATTTATGAAGGAACATCCCAGCTTCAGGTAGTAGCCGCCATCGGAGGAATACTTTCAGGTGTAATGAACATTGAATTCGATAATTTTTCATCACAGGAATATGATGGTGATTTAAAATCCCTCTCCGATAAGATGAAAAAAGCATACAGCAAGTTCCAAACCGCCGCTAACTACCTAAAGGAAAAGAAAAATCCCGAATATACCGAATTTTACGCAAGAAAAATGGTAGATATAACTATTGATGTCTATATAAGTTATTTATTGTTGAATGAAGCCAAAGTATCAGAACATAAAAAACTATTGGCAGAAAAATTCATAAACGAAAGACTGCCAAGAATATCAATGAACGAAGAATATATTATAAGCGGCGACGAATCCACAATAAAAAATCGTGATGAATTATTAAAATAGACTTTTAAAATTTTTTATATTGCATAAATATGAAAACCGAATGAGAACAAACTTATTCTTATTTTCTTATCCCATTCTCCTCCGACTTTATAGACTCTTATTAATCAAAATAAATTAGCCGCTGTAATATTTACGAATGATAAATTTTCACTTTTTATAAATTATAAATCTTAAATCTAAAATTGCAAATCACAAATCTTATATTCTGCGGTGAAAAAAACTTAAATAAAAACACAGTTTCATTCTTATAATAACATAGGAGAACAATAAATGCAGGCAAATATAGTTACTTTAATAAGAATAGTACTGGTATTTGTAACTGTGAGTTTGTTTCAGATAAGCTCCTTTTATTTACAGGCTTTCGCTGTTTTTATGGTGATTTTCGTGATTTATCTCGATTCACTCGATGGATATGTGGCAAGAAAATTTAAGGTAGCATCAGAATTCGGCGCTTTATTTGATATTGTCGGCGACAGGCTTGTAGAAAGTGTGTTCTGGATATCTTTTACTTACACAGGAATGGTTAGATTTTGGGGCCCAATAATAGTTATTACACGCGGTTTCCTGGCAGATACTGTCAGA
>JAUVVT010000355.1 GCA_030604505.1 bacterium
CCTCAATTGCACAAGAAATTATTCTTTCTGTTATATCTTTTAAAGGAAATTCTTTTAGAGTACACAGAGTATTCCTCTGTGGTCTCTGTGATTTCATATTTTATCCTCGTTTTTCATAGAACTTTTGACACTACCTAAAATTTTATCTTGTCTTAATTTATTATTTACAAATATATTGAACATCTTCATATTTGTCAAGCGAAAACTTGAGTTTAAATCTCGTATCCAAACATTATAAATTCCGGATAAAATAAAAAATTATTGCAACTATTTCCAATTATCTTGATTAAAAATAATAAAATTGTTAATTTAAACATTAAAGTCTGAATTTATTTATCCCAAAAATAAATCAAAATATATTGAATCCATATTTTATCCCAAAGCTTCGGGATAAAATATTATTAAAGTTTTTTTGCCTACTTTCTTTTCAAGATGACACGGCAAAAAATAGATTCCCGCTTTCGCGGGAATGACATTTTGGGAGTTTTATTAATGTAAATTCAGATTTTACAATTACAATAATTTTGACAATAAGTTTCATTAATAATTTTTTCGGACTTTTTGCCATATTATCTTTCAAAGAAAGTAATTAATTAATTATGAATAAAATAAAATCATACATAACAGAATCCGCAGCAGAATCCATCCGCACCGAAATTGAAAACTCCAACGGAAACGAAATCTTTTTCTGCGGATATACGGATGAAAACGGTATCGTAACCGACGTTAATGTCCTTGCACGAGGAAACGAATTTTCCGTGCCCGCTGTCATTGATTTTTTATCCCACGATAACATCGTAATTCACAACCATCCCTCAGGAACATTAGAGCCCTCTTTCGATGATATAAACATCGCATCATATCTCGGAAATCAGGGAATCGGCGTATATATTATAAATAATGATGTCACGGATATATATGTCGTTATCGAAAAATACCAGGAAGAAAAAAAGAAAAAACTTGACCCGGAGATGCTTTTGAACATACTTAAACCGGGTAAAGAAGTCTCAAAGCAGCTCAACAACTATGAATTCCGGCGGGGACAGCTGAAGATGACGGAAAACATCATAGACGGATTCAATAAAAACAAAATAGAAATCATCGAAGCAGGCACAGGCATAGGAAAAACCCTCGCATATCTCATTCCGGCAGTATACTGGTCAATCGAAAACGAAGAAAAATGCGTTATTTCAACCAATACGATTAACCTGCAGGAACAGATAATAAATAAAGACATCCCGTTCCTTCAGAAAGTTCTTGACGTGCAGTTCAAAGCTTCGCTTATCAAAGGGAGAAACAATTATATCTGTTTAAGGAAAGTTGAGACCGAAGAAAGAGAAATGCCGACACTGTTAGTTCCGGAGGAAAAAGAAGAGTTGAAGATACTCATTGACTGGGCAATGGAAACCGCCTCCGGCGATAAATCGGAATTAACGTTTGTCCCTAACTTTGAAACCTGGGAAAAATTATGCTGTGAATCGGACACCTGCATAAGAATGAAATGCAAATATTATGAAAAATGCTTTCTTCTCAAATCGAGAAGAGAAGCCGCCACATCAAACCTTTTGATTATTAACCATCATCTTCTCTTTGCCGACCTGTACATCCGCTCAAAGCTCGGACAATTCTCCGATGTCGCTGTTCTTCCGCCGTATTCAAGGATTATAATAGATGAAGCCCACCATACGGAAGAAGTAGCAACAGACTATTTCAGTCTGGAAGTCTCGAGGGGCGGAATCATCAGAAACCTCGGCAGAGTTTATTCAGAAAGAAAAACCGGTGAATCGAAGGGACTTCTCTCAACACTGAGAACAAAGCTCATCCTTAAAAACAAGGGAATACTGAAAAAAGATATAAGTAAAATTATTTCTAAAATCGAAGAAGTTCTAATACCGCAAAAAAATGAACTATCATCTCAAACAGAGGATATATTTTTTCTAATCTCAAAACTTGTCAATAATAATGCTTTTTCTGAGAACAAAAAACGAAGAATCAAAGAAGATGTAAAAAACTCGGCAATCTGGAAAGAAAAAATAATCCCCGAAATATACACGTTCTATAAAAGTCTTAAGACGTTTTCAAAAGATTTGAAAAAGCTCAAAGAATCGCTCGAACAACTGCCCGGCGAACTGCACGATGAGTTTGAAGACAGGATGATAGAACTGAAAGCACGGCAGGGAAGAATTGAAGACCTAATTGACAGAATAAAAAAAATATTTATCTCAGACGAACCCGACCGCGTAAAATGGATTGAAACAGAAAAACTGACATACACCGACAGAATCGCCGTTATTTCGGCTCCTCTGAACATCTCCTCAGACCTTAAAACCACACTTTACAAGCATTTTAAAACAATAATTTTGACTTCGGCAACACTCACCGTGAACAACAGTTTTGAATTCCTCAAAAGCAGAATCGGTTTAAACAGGGAAGCCCCAAACAGATACTGTGAATTAATAATCCCGTCCTCGTTCGACTTTCAGAAACAGGCGATGATAGGTATTCCGCTGGACCTCCCGCTGCCTGACGAGAGCGGATTCATTGAAAACGCAAACAAAATAATCTACCGCTCACTCTCACTCTCAAAGGGAAGGGCATTTATACTTTTTACTTCATATAAAATGCTGAATGATTCGCACCAAAAACTCGAAGAACCATTAGTAAAAAACCTGAATATTGTTTCCCTGAAACAGGGCGATTACGCACGCACGCGGCTCCTTGACCACTTCCGCAAGGATATTTCATCCGTCCTCTTCGGAACCAGCAGTTTCTGGGAGGGTGTCGATGTCGAAGGCAGCTCACTCGAATCGATAATAATTGTCAAACTCCCTTTCAGGGTTCCCACAGAACCAATCATCGAAGCAAGAACAGAAGATATTGAAAAAAAAGGCGGCAATTCCTTTACGGAATACAGCCTGCCCCTGGCAGTCATAAAATTCAAACAGGGATTCGGAAGACTCATCCGCAGAAAAACCGACCGCGGATTTATACTCATACTCGACAAACGAGTAATAGAAAAATTCTACGGAAAATTCTTCCTCAATTCACTCCCAAGATGCAAAACCGTATCCGGCACAACAAACAACGTCTTTAAAGAACTGAATAAGTTTTATAAGTAATAAAAATCTTTTGACATTTCTTATATAAATTACTAAACTTAATTATCAAATATTATCTACTATAAAATATATTATCATTTATTTAAATTTTATAGAATATGAAGGAAAAAATTACATCATTAAAAGAAGAAAATATTCTCACAAAAAACAAAAAATGGAGGGTATTATGAATAAAAAAGTAAACTATTCCAATCTGTTTTTATTTTCCTTTCTACTTATTTTCCTGTTATCATCAATCGTACTCGCACAAAACCTTCACACGCCCGAAGGCGTATTTTTCCTGAAGAATAAAAGCTTCGACAACAGCCAGTCTGCACGGCAGGAAATCTTAGACCTGTACAAAGACCTTCGGGTAACCGACGTC
>JAUVVT010000265.1 GCA_030604505.1 bacterium
TATAAATACTACAATTGCTATAATAATAAGTAATGTTATCATTTTACTCTCCCTCCTTTATTGTTTTTTGCAAATAATATTTCCACATTATTATAACTTTAAAAATTGCGTTGGGATCTTCATCACTTTTAAGAAATAAATATAAAGATTTATGGTGGTTGATCATTTTTAGCCAGTTAAGTTATACTATATTTTCCCATTAGTAAAATGTATTTTTAATAGGTTTAACTGATGAAATGAAATTGAATCTGAATAAACTTACTCTGTTTAAAATAACTTGGCTAATAAAAACAAAACACAAAGATAGATAGTGAACAACATCAAATCCAAAAGTGTCAGAAATTTCAAATTTGAGAAAATAGTATTTTCTTGCTTCTCATCAAATTACTTTTTCTGGTTGGCTTTTATTAATCGTTCTATTAGTTCTGGAGAATATCTTGTTGAGCGACAAATAGTCACACATCTTCCACTTACATAGAAATCGGGATTTAAATATTCCCAGACAAACTCACCACTCTTGGGAGGGTAAGACCAGCGATGAACTACATAATTCTTCATATCAAGCAGTTTAGCTACTGACCGGTTACGGCTGTTATAAAGGGTATATCCGTTTTGAAATTTATCCGGTTTGTAGATTGTCACTCCTGCATTTTTTTCGTGCTGTTGGCTCCATAAGTAAAACATATTAAAAATTACTAAACTGATTAAAAAAGCGATAAACACAATTTTCTTTTTCGTTTTTACTCCTTGTTATAAATTTTATATATTAAATGTTAATTAAAGATATTAGTAATAGTGTTAATTTTTTCTTTCGATAATCATTTGTTTTTAGCAATATTAAATAGTCTTTAAAAATATATATTCTTTATATTCTAATGTTAAGATTTATTTCTACGAAACATATCCAAATAATGTTTAGATTTTAAGAAAATACCGCCACTTTTTTGATAAAAATCATCATTTAAGTTGATTACACCGTTTTTTGTAATTGTCCATGATGCACCTCCACAAGGGTGATAACTAACCATTTTATCCCAATTAAAGTAATTAATGGAACCGTTTGTTTCCAGTAGATTTAAACCAAGTCCAGGTAACGGGGCAAGCCTAGCCGCTATATTTTTATTCCAGTCAACTAGAATTGGATTTGCCGTTGTATCTGCACAAAAACAGGGAACACCCCTTTTATTGGCAGCTTTAATTATTTTTAGAGTCATACTGAGCGTTTTTGCAATAGCCTTCAAACAAATTGCACAGTATCCCATTTGTACTCTTTTTTCTACATCTTTATCAGTATGTGCACTTTCATCAGCAGCAATACAGACTCCCAGATCACTTACATCAACTTCATATTCCTCAGGGAAAGGTTCTTCCATTATTATAATCTGTTCAAGGGCTCCTATTTTTTCGACATGGTTTAAAAATTTTTTAAATATTTCTTTATTTTCGTATCTTCCATTAGCATCAAGGTAATATTTGACTTTACCATCTTCTGTATAAGGTGTTTCCTTATCACCAACTGCTTTGTGTATTTCCCAGATTCTGTTTTTGTCTTTATTAAGCATTTCTTCCTGTATCCCTGGCTGCCCGATTTTAATCTTCAAAATAAAGTATCCCTCTTCAACTATCTTCTTTATTTCATCTATAGTTATACCATAAGATATCAACGTGGTACTTGCGATTTTTTTGCTTCTGTAAGATAAATCATTTTTATAAGAATCTGTTACCATTTCATCAAAACTCCCAATTCCATTTTCTCTTGCATATAACAGCCATGCAGCATTATCGAGAGCAACTAATGAATTTAATGCAAAAGTTTCCCTTAAGTTTTTATTCTGTGTAATTTTTTTACCATATTCATAAGTAATGGGTAATAAACTATCAAAAAGTTCAATTGGATTATTAAATGCTGAACCTTTTATTTCACTCAAAGCATGTTCAAGCATCAAAAATATAATTGCATATCCAGCAGATTCTGTGTGAGATAAAGCCACATCTTTATCAGACCATAATACACTTGGTGAACAAAGTCCGATTTCTCTATATCCTGATTCACTTTCCAATAAAGCAGCAACCTGCCATTTTTCTGTTATATATCCACCTTTAAATCCCATAGGTTTTACAAGGGGCTCCCTTTCAAAGTCTGAATTAACAGACTTTATTCGAATTGTTTTTAACATTCTGTTCTTTTTGTTTATTTCTTTTTTATTTTTTGGGATTAAACTAAAGTTTTCGTTAATCCCGTAAATTCCAGATATCATACTAACCTTAGTTATCTTATGAATAAACTCACGGCGAGATAGTTCTCTCTTAATTTTTTTTACTTCCTTTTTCATAATATCTCCTTATTTTGCTAATTCATAGTTTCTGGGTATATTGATTAACATATTTTGAACTAACTTTTTTCTATCCATATTGGACTTGACCATGCTAATTGTCCATTAATCTGTTTGACACGAACATAATACCAGTCAACATTACCTGTTTGTTCTTTGTCAGTTATAGTGAATTCCGTATTAAAATGTTCAGAAAATACTACACGATGCATACGAACAGACTCACTCGGATATGATCCCGTCCAAAATACTTCGTTTACTTCCACAAGTTCTTTAAGTAACTTGCTTGCTTGCATTTTAGTCGGTTTTTCTATACTCATCGATACTCTGGTTTCTGTATTACCGGAAAGATTCAAAACAACTGCATTTGTATCATCCTCTGCAAAAGCCTGACGCCTTGAAGTGTATGATTTTACTTTACAGGAAGTTTTTGTTCTTTCATATATAAGGTTTCTCCTTTCTTCTTCATAAGGACCGGATTGAAAACAAGGCTGAATATCGTTTATTATACCACCTGAAACTTCTATCTTAAATTCCCAGTCACATACACGGGCTAAATCCAGACTAGCCCATGGCCCCCATCCAAACTGAATTCTCAGAAGGACAGGCTTATTCCAGCTGGATGAAGAAATTTTACGGTCAATTGGATAATCGCGATGAATAACTTCATTATTTTTGAGAATTTCTACATTTTCTATTTCATCCCATCCCGAAACTTCAATATTTATCTCTCTTTGCTTTGAAAATGGGATGGACGAACCCATAATGTGTCCATTGAGACTAAAACCAAGAGAAATTCTGTCTCCTGTTACTCCATAAGTCCTTTTATTCCTCAATCCTTCAAAAATCGACTCCCTTATCAGCTCAGGTGCCAGAACAGCTGCAAGACCTTCCCTATATGCTCCGGGATATCCAAAATGGTCATCCGTACTTGAAATTACCCCAAGACGAAGTCCAGATTTTAAAGCAAACTGAAGTGTATTTCTCGTCCATACACCTCCATGTGAATGCCTGATATATTGAAAAGTAGCATCATCCCTTTCTGCATTCCCCCACTCTGAATATATTTCCAATATAGGTGAAACTTCTATATCCAAGGTATTAAAGTTTGCACCACGGTTTCCTGATTTGTTACCCGGATGGTGAAGTATAATAATAATACCTTCCTCTCTCGCATATTTTTGAAGTGGCCTAAGATCATTAAAAATCTTTAATGGAGGATAATCATAGGGAAAAATAAGACAGTAATCACCATAAAAACTCGAATGCCATTCATAGCCAGGAAAAGTGACAAATCTACCTTCTTTATTATATTCGGCATGCATTCTTTGGACATCATCCCAGCGTTCTTTCGTAACTTTGAAACCATTGATAAATTTCATTTGACCCTTTTTTCCCATCAGCGGCATATCATGCCATTGAGAATGGGGAGTACATGAAAAGAAATCTAAATGACTTCTTGCAATATCAAAAGAACGCTCTAGAGAACCCCTTGCTAAACCAATACTATTATGATTATGAATATCTCCCCAGTAAACATTAAAATCTTCTGACAAAGATTTTTTTTGATAATTTATTTTTTTATATGATTTAGATAAGTTATTCTTCACACACCCAGAAGTAAAAAATGGCAGTGCAAACATTTTTAATATTGTTCTGCGTGAGATTGGTTTTCTCATATTTATCTCCCCTCGAAAGTTTTGACTATTAGATGTGTCCCAACCAACCTTGAAACTTCAACCCTTGTATCTACTGGTATAATTTCACCGGTATCGCTATCTGCCCTCCATTCCTCTTTTTCAATTCTGACACGCCCGGTATTTTTAATATTATCAACCTCTTCCAGCACTACTCCCTTCTTACCAATAAACCTATCAGCACCGATTCCCGGGGGCTGTTTTTTAGTAATCCGTTCCGCGAACCTTCTTGAAACAACAAAAAGCACACCCGAGACAACTACAAAGCTACCCCACTGCCAACCCGCACCAAAATCAAGCATCGCAAGGATACCCGCTGCCGCAGCTCCAATTCCAAACCACAAAAGAA
>JAUVVT010000125.1 GCA_030604505.1 bacterium
AAAAAAGAGTTTCAAATCGTAAACGTTGACCAACTGGAAAGATTCTCTGACGGAGAGACTGTAAAGAAAGATGTATTATTGAAATCGGGTATTATTAAGAAAAAAGGCATAGATTTGAAAATACTTGGGCGCGGTGAAATTAAAAAGTCGTTGACTGTTGAAGCTGATGCATTTACCAAATCAGCAGTGGAAAAGATTACAGGTGCGGGAGGAAAGACAGTAAAGTTATGATAGAGGGATTGCAAAATTCATTTAAAATTCCCGAACTAAGGAGAAGGATACTGTTTACCCTTTTTATACTTGTGGTATGTCGCGTTGGTGCTCACATTCCATGTCCGGGGATTAATTCCGCTGCACTTGGTGAATATTTCAGAGATATTGCTGCTGCCAATACCCTTTTTGGTTTTTTTGATATGTTTGTTGGTGGTGCTTTTCAAAGGGCAACGATATTTGCACTTGGTATAATGCCTTATATTTCCGCATCGATTATAATTCAGCTGCTTGGTGCGGTTGTCCCTTTTTTCCAGAGACTGCAGAAAGAAGGCGAAGAGGGAAGAAAAAAGATTACACAATATACCCGCTATGGAACCGTCGGAATTGCCGCTCTCCAAGCCTGGGGAGCAAGTGTTTATCTTCAGAGTATTCCTGCCACAAGGAGCGGTGAACTTGTGGTCTTAAATCCCGGATTTAGTTTTCAGCTTGTGATAATAATAACAATTACCTGTGGAACTATGTTTCTTATGTGGCTTGGTGAACAGATTTCGGAAAGAGGAATCGGAAACGGAATATCTCTGATAATATTTGTCGGGATTATAGCACGTTACCCAAGCGGGCTCCTTACAGAAGTAAGACAATTAATCGAGGGAAACAGGACAATTCTGACCGAACTGTTTTTAGTGGCGTTAATGTTTATAACAATTGCAGCTGTTATTTTATTGACGCAGGGAACAAGAAAAATCCCCGTTCAATATGCAAAAAGGGTTATTGGAAGGAAAGTATACGGCGGTCAGTCTACTCATATACCAATGCGTGTTAACACAGCCGGAGTTATGCCGATAATATTTGCGCAGTCTATTATGTTCGTTCCAAGTACAATAACTACTTTCTTTACTGATAATGAATTTATGCAGTATTTCGCAAGTAAATTTTCATTTCAATCCCCCGTGTATTGGTTTTTTGAATTTGTCTTGATAGTATTTTTTACATATTTTTATACAGCGATTGCTTTTAATCCGTCTGATGTGGCTGATAATATGAAAAAATATGGAGGGTTTATACCCGGTGTAAGACCAGGTAAAAGGACTTCAGAGTTTATCGATAATATCCTGACTAAAATAACTCTGCCCGGTTCGCTTGCTTTGGGCTTTATTGCGATTTTTCCTTATTTCATTGTTCAGATTACCAATGTTGATTATGGTTTTGCATCCTTTTACGGTGGCACAAGTTTATTAATTATAGTGGGTGTTGCTCTTGACACACTCCAGCAGATAGAATCACATCTTTTGATGAGGCATTATGACGGATTCTTGAAGACAGGCAAAGTCAGGGGGAGAAGATAAAATGCGGCTTATTTTGTTTGGCGCACCAGGTGTTGGAAAAGGAGTACAGGGAAATTTATTAAAGGAAAAATATAATATACCAAAGATTTCTACCGGCGATATTTTAAGAGATAACATAAAAAACGACACACCCGAGGGGAAAGAAGCAAAAGAATATATGAATTCCGGCAAACTTGTTCCGGATTCATTAATAAACAGTATTGTAGAAAAGCGGCTGAGAAATGAAGATTGTAAAAATGGTTTTATCTTGGATGGTTATCCCAGAACAGTTCCCCAAGCAGAATTTTTAATAGAAGTATCAAATAAGATGGATAGAGGCATTGAAAAGGTTATAAGTATAGAAGTTGAAAAAGATTTGATAGTCAAAAGGCTTTCAAGCCGCAGGGTGTGTTTATCCTGTGGAGAAGTGTATAATATGCTGACAGACCCGCCGCCCGAAAACGGTGTGTGCCGAACTTGCGGAGAAAAAAAGATTATTCAAAGAGATGACGATAAACCGGAAACGATAGAAAAACGATTTGAAGTTTATAATAAAGATACTCATCCACTGAAAGAGTTTTATAATAATAAAGGTTTGCTTGTTGAAGTGGATGGTTCTGGCGATATAAATGAAATCCATAAAAATATTATTTCGTTAATTGAATAATTATTGATGATAATTAGGAAATCTGATAGAGAAATTGAGCTTATAAGAGAATGTGGAAAAATTGGTGCAAAATTATTTGAGAAGTTAGAAAATTATATAAAACCTGGAGTCAAAACAAAAGATATAAATAGAATAGTAGAAGATTTTCTGCGTTCTTTTGGTGCAGTACCAGCATTCAAGGGGTATAGAGAATTTCCTGCAGCAAGCTGTGTTTCAATTGATAATGAAGTTGTTCATGGAGTTCCCGGTGAAAGAGTTTTGGAAGAAGGACAGATAGTTAGTATAGATGTTGGAGTTGCCAAAAATAGCTATGTTAGTGATTCTGCAGTAACTTTTCCGGTAGGGAAAATTTCCGATGAAAAGATGAAACTTCTTGAAGTTACGAAAAAGTCTTTAGAAGCAGGTATTCAGAATGCGAAGGAAGGTAATAGAGTCCATGATATTTCAAGCGCTGTTCAGGAGGTAGTTGAAAGTGCCGGTTTTAGTGTGGTTAGAGACCTTGCAGGACATGGAGTAGGTATTAATCTTCACGAAGAACCGGATATACCTAATTTTGGAGTGCCTCATACTGGCAGAAGGTTATTTAAAGGGATGGTTATTGCAATAGAACCTATGGTAAATATGGGAAGTTATGAGATAAAGACGCTAAATGATGGTTGGACAGTTTTAACTGTTGATGGAAAACCATCGGCTCATTTTGAACATACTGTTGCAATAACTGATGGTGAGCCGGATATACTAACCTAAAAGGAGAAAATTGGCAAAAGAAGAACAAATAAAAATTGACGGAGTAGTTACTGAAACGCTGCCGAATGCTTCTTTTCGTGTTCAGCTTGAAAATGGACATAAGATCCTTGCTCATATTTCCGGTAAAATGAGAATGCATTTTATCAAAATTTTACCCGGAGATAAGGTAACTGTGGAGCTTTCTACTTATGATTTGACAAAGGGAAGAATCATTTATAGATATAAATAGAATTTATACAGAAACCGAAATAGTATTGAATACAAAAATTGAGTATAAAAAATGAAAGTTAGAGCATCTGTAAAAAAGATATGTGTCAATTGCAAGATAATTAGAAGAAAGAGAGTAGTGAGAGTTATCTGCAAAAATAAGAGGCATAAACAAAGACAAGGCTAATAATTATTTCATATAAATTTTTTATAAAATTTGAATAGGGAGGTTTATTTGGCACGAATAGCTGGAGTTGATATTCCGAAAGAAAAAAGAGTTATAATAGCGTTGACATACATATATGGGATAGGAAAGTCCAGGTCTGCGAAGGTTCTTAAAATATGCAGCATTAATCCTGATAAGAGGGTTCATGAATTGACCGATGATGAGGCAAAACAGATACGGTCAGTTATTTCTTCCGAGTATAAAGTTGAAGGAACCCTTCGAACTGAAGTTACGATGGATATTAAAAGACTGATTGATATTGGATGCTATCGTGGATTGAGACACAGACGGGGGCTTCCTGGACGAGGACAGAGAACAAAAACAAATGCAAGAACCAGAAAAGGAAGAAAAAGAACTGTCGGGGCAAAAAGAAAGAAATAATAAATAAACTTATCAATGGAGGATGATAGTTGGCAAAACCAAAAAAGAGAAAAGCAAAAAAGAAAGACAAGGTTGATGCAAATGGAGTTGCACGTATAAGGTCAACATTTAATAATACTATAGTAACATTAACAGACATTTACGGCAATGTAATTTCATGGGCATCTGCAGGAAAGATGGGATTTAAAGGTTCACGCAAGAATACGCCATTTGCAGCGCAATTGGCTGCACAGTCCGCAGCAAAAAACGCTATGGAATTGGGATTGAAAAAGGTTGATGTTTTGGTAAAAGGACCTGGTGCAGGAAGAGAATCGGCAATAAGAGCTCTTCAGGCAGCTGGACTGGAAATTGCATCAATTAAAGATGTTACACCAATTCCTCATAATGGATGTCGTCCACCAAAAAGAAGAAGAGTTTAGGAGAATGATATGGCAAGATACATCGGTGCGAACTGTAAATTATGTAGAAGAGAAAGCGAAAAATTATTTTTAAAGGGCAGTAAATGTTCAAGCGGTAAATGTGCATTAGAGAGAAAAGGCTATGCGCCCGGACAGCACGGCAAAAATAAAAGATTTAAAGTTTCCGAATATGGAACACAATTGAGAGAAAAACAAAAAGCACGTCAGATATATGGAATTTTTGAAAAGCAATTCAGAAATTATTTTAAAAAGGCAGAAAGAGAAAAGGGTATAACAGGTACAAACTTATTAAAACTGCTCGAAAGACGCCTTGATAATGTCGTTTATAGACTTGGGCTTGCCCCCTCAAGAAAAAGCGCAAGACAATTGATTAATCACAGACATTTTATGATAAATAACAATATAGTGGATATTCCATCCTATTTAGTGAAAAAAGGTGATATTATTAAGGTTAAAGATAAAAGCAAAAAACTTGAATTGATACATAATTCTATGAAAAGGATAAGAGAAGCGAAACAATATCCTTGGCTTTCACTGAACAAGGCTAATTTGGCGGGTGAGTTTCTTGATATTCCTGAAAGAAGTGACATACCTGTTCAGATTAATGAAAAACTTATTGTAGAATTATATTCCAAATAACAATTTTTATATATAATATTTTAATATAAAACATAATAGAAGGAATTTTTTATGAATTCTATGAGTTTACAAATGCCCGAAAGTATAGAACTTGATGAATCTACCTATAAAAATAATTACGGGCGTTTTATTGTTCAGCCCCTCGAACGAGGCTTCGGGGTAACTTTAGGCAATGCATTAAGAAGAGTTTTATTGTCATCCTTGCCGGGTGCAGCTATTACTTCTATTCGGATAGAAAATGTCCTTCACGAGTTTTCCACTATTTCCGGTGTGCAAGAGGATGTTTCAGAAATTATTATGAATCTAAAGGAGGTCAGATTTAAATTAATAAATAAAAGGCCTGATAAGGTTTATATTCGCTTTAAAGGATCCGGAGTATTTAAAGCAGGCAATATAATAAATAATACGAATGACTTTGAGGTTTTAAATCCTGATCTTATAATAGCAAATATGAATGATGACACCGATTTTGGTTTAGAACTCAGGATTGGAAAAGGCAGAGGATATGTTCCTTCTGAAGATAATAAACTTCCAGACCAGCCGATTGGTACCATTCCGATTGATGCAGTATTTTCGCCTATAAAGAATATATCATATTTTATTGAAAGCACCCGGGTGGGACACAAGACTGATTATGAAAAGTTAATATTGGAAATCGAAACAGATGGCAGTATTACTCCAGATGATGCTCTCACTTATGCCGGAAAAATATTGAAAGACCATATTCAGTTATTTATCAATTTCGATATTGATACAGAGGAAGAAGAACAGGAAATTGAGATTGACGAAGAGGTTTTGAGAATTAGAAAACTGTTAAAAATGAGTGTTGATGAACTTGAACTTTCGGTAAGGTCGCAGAACTGCCTGAAAGCAGCCAATATTAAAACCATCGGCGATCTTGTAAAAAGAGAAGAAGCAGAAATGCTGAAATTTAGAAACTTTGGCAGGAAGTCATTGACTGAGTTAACAAAAATGCTTGAAGAAAAAGGTCTGCATTTTGGTATGAATGTAAGTAAATATATTAAAGATAACGGGGATTGATAGTAAAATGCGACATAGAAAACATGTTAAGAAACTGGGCAGAAACAGTAAAGCAAGAAAAGCATTATTAAAAAATCTTGCCACTTCGCTTTTTAAAGAAAAAAGAATTAAAACAACACTTGCCAAAGCAAAAGAACTGAGACGTTTTGCAGAACCACTAATCACTTTTGCTAAAAGAGGTGATTTAAGTGCCAGAAGGCATGTAAGCAGGTTTATTACTGAGAAAGGAATTGTTAAAGAACTATTTGAAGATATAGCTCCGAAGTTTATCAAGAGAAATGGTGGATACACCAGAATAATTAAAATCGGACCAAGAAGTGGAGATGCAGCTCAAATGGCTTTTATCGAACTTCTTGATTTTGAATCA
>JAUVVT010000298.1 GCA_030604505.1 bacterium
ATAACGAAGATTTTGGAGTGTATATTGTGCAGAAAATCGAGGATATCTTTATTTAATCCGGCTCCGAAGTCTGCGAGTTTTATCTTTGCCTGAGAATCATTAATGAGATAAATTATTTCATTTTTATGAAAGAAGAATAGATTTTGTGACCTTCTTATAGGAGAAGAAGAAATAAAATCAATTCCGTCCAAATATGTTTTTTCTTTTATTTCATCCCATTCCAAATTTTCATCTTTATTGTAGACTATATCTTCGAGATAATATTTAGGTTCAATTCCAATAATCAATCTCTGGTCTGGTTTGCCGAAATCAAGGTCAATCAATTCCACTGTTTGAATATCCCTTTTTTGATATTCAGAAATAAACCTTGAAAAAAGTGCAAAAGAGAAAGCGAGATTATTCACAATCAGACTCTTGCCTGTCCCACCTTTTAAAGAGATAAAGGCAAGAAGGTCAATACCTTTGTTATTATTTATTCCCTGAATAGCCTGGTTATAAATTGTTTCTTTATCCGGCAGGAAATTTCTTTTATGCTTTTGGGTATCATCTTTTACAGGTTCTATTCCTGCTCTTACTGCAAGAAATTCAACAGCACTTATTCTATCAATTTTTTTGACTTCTTTAACCAGGTCTATAACATCTCCGGAAACATCTTTACATACCCAGCATTTATACGTATTTTTAAGGGGATTAAAGGTCATAGAGGGGAAATTGCTTTTGCCCTTATGATTTTCTTTCCTTATACATTCTATAGTTGAGCGGTTTATATTTAATCCTAATTCACGAGCTACCTGAATTATATTATTTGCGGAGAGGATTTCATCTATGTCGTATAAAATTTCATCCTCTCTCTCAGGAATAAATTCAGACGTCTTCATAGATACTCCTAAAAAATTGGGTAAAATTAGTCTAAACTTTTATTTTTTTGTAATATAAAAAAAATATTTCAGTTAGTCAAGACTTATTTACTTTATTTTAAATATGTTGTAGAATTTAGTTCAAGGATATTATTAGATGGAGCTTTGTTTATGGCTGGCATTTGAATGAATTAAGCGGGAAAAAGGGGATTTAAAAACTAAAAAACATTTGCTTTTATTATAAATATATAGATTATGCCGCACCTACGGAGCTAAAATTGGTTTTCTAAATTTATCTATAAACATTTCGCTCCTATCGGAGCTAAAAAGCATTTACAAATTTTAGTTAGAATTTAGAAAGATTTTTATACAAATAATTTTTCCAATCTTGAAAGGACTAATTTTTCTGCTTCTTGTAATGTATAATTTTGCATTGTTATGCCGGAGGCGTTTTTATGCCCTCCCCCCCCAAACATTTCCGCGACTTGATTTATGTCATATTTACTCCTTGACCTTAGACTAACTTTAACCTTATTTTTCGGGAGTTCCAAGAAGAGGACGGCAATTTCTACATCTTTTATAGCTGTAATATATTCAATAAATCCCTCTATATCTTCTCTTTTTGCATTAGAAGATTTCATCATTTCTTTTGTTATATGAATACTTGAGACTTTTCCTTCTGCGGTTTTTTTTAAGGTTGAGAGGACTTTAGCAAATAATATCATTCTTTCCCAGGAATAGGATTCATATACATTTCCATATATTTCACGCGGATTAATTCCTTTTTCAATAAGTTCCCCACAAATAAAATGAGCTTTTTTATTTGTATTTGAAAACCGAAATGAACCGGTGTCGGTAAATATTGCTACATATAAGTAATTTGCAAGTGCATTATCTATTTTAATTCCCAACCTATTGGCTAAATCGTATACAATCTCACCCGAAGCACTTGCTGATTCATCTATTATATTCACATCACCCCATCCTGAATTAGAATGATGGTGGTCAATAACGACCTTCACGGCGCTGCTGTTTTTAACAATTTTACTTATCCTCCCCAATCTTTCAAAATTGCTAATATCTATTAAAAAGAACACATCGGCTTCAAGAAGTTTTTCCCGATATTTTTTTTCATATTGTTTAATCAATTCGTTTTTTGGGTCAAGGAATTTATAAAATTCAGGTGTAGGGGAGTCATTGATAATAAGGGATTTTTTACCAAGTTTTTTTAAAATATGAAAAATCCCGAGTTCCGAACCAATTCCATCACCATCGGGATTTATATGAGTGGTTATAATGAATTTATTATTCTTTTCTATTATTTCTTCAAGGTTTTTCCAGTTATTATTAGAAAGCATTTATATTCCTTTATCTTATTTATAAAAACTTTAAAACATCATTCAAGAGATTGATGAAAGATTGTGGGAATATTCCAAGATATATCACTCCTGCTACAGAAATTAATATACTGAATGATGTAACAGGTTTTGAAGTTAGATATGAAAAATCTAATTCTGCTTTTTTCATATACATAAAAACGATAATTTTCAAATAATAATAAACGGAGATAACAGCATTTAGAACACCTATAACAGTAAGGCCAATAAGACCGGACTGGACGGCGGAGTTAAAGATATAAAATTTTCCCATAAATCCAGCAGTAGGGGGTATTCCTGCTAATGAAAGCATAAATAATGTCATAGACATTGCGGCAAAGGGTTTTTTAAATCCGAGCCCTGCATAGTCAGATATTTTAAGTATTTCTTCTTTTGATTTTTCCAAATAAATAACGACGCCAAATGCCCCGATATTCATAAATGTATAAATCATTATATAATACATTATTGAAATCACGGCGATTTCGGATTTCAGAGAAAGTGCTGTAAATCCGATAAGTATGTAGCCAGCATGTGCAATGCTTGAATATGCGAGCATACGTTTGATATTATCCTGCACTAAAGCAATAACATTTCCTACTGTCATAGTTAAGATTGCCAGTATTTCAAGTATTTCAACTAATTGTGACCCGATAGGACTGAATCTGGAGATGAAAATTCTCAACAGCACAGCAAAGGTTGCGCCCTTTACTCCTGCAGACATAAATGCAGTTACCGGAGTAGCAGAGCCCTCGTAGACATCGGGCACCCACATATGAAATGGAACAACTGCTGCCTTAAAACCAAGTCCGACAATAATCAATATTATTCCTATATAGAATAAACTTCCTGTTTCAATCGTTCCACGAGTAATATTGTTTAGGATAAGATAAATATTGGTAGTGCCCGTCGCACCATAAACAAGAGCAATTCCATATAATAAAAAGCCGGTCGTAAAAGCACCGAGTAAAAAATATTTTAAACCTGCTTCAAGCGAATCTGGTCTGTCTCTTCTAAATGCTGCGAGGATATATAAGGATATAGAAAGGGTTTCAAGACCAAGAAATATTATTAGCAAATCACTGCTCGAAGCCATAAGCATCATACCGACAGTAGCAAATAAAATCAGCGAAAGGTATTCTCCTGCGGTGCGGGAATATTGATTAATAAGATTTCCTGATAATAATAATGTAAGCAGTGTCCCGATAAGAAATATCAAATCAAACATGAGTGCGAAGTTATCTGCGAGGACTGCTCCATCAAAGCCGACCCGATTGCGGTTCCAGAGATAATAAATATCGTAAAAGGATAATATCAATCCAAGAAATGCTACCGGGAATGCCCATTTTCTGATATTGGGAAATAAGCCGATAACCAGCACGATAAGCGCTGTTATAAAGATTATTATCTCCGGTCCAATGACACTTAAATTTATTATTGGTTTAAAATAAGCCATAATTTTGTATTATTTTATTTACGACTGGATTCCCGCTTTCGCGGGAATGACAGTTTGTATTAAAATAAAAATTTAGATAGATTTTCCACTATTTGATTTATGATTTATGATTTATGATTTTTTAAAGGTTAAAATTCATTATCAGTCATTTGTAAATCGTGAATATTGTTTGTATTTTTTATTTCGAGTTTATTTTTTTAACATCATCTGCAAACATGGTTCTCTCTTTTTTAGCTTTTATAGTGTAAATAAGATGCTCAACTGATTTTTCTGTTTTATCTAAAAATGTAGCGGGATAGATTCCTATCCATAATATTAAAATAACAATCGGTACAAGTATTGTAATTTCGCGCAGATTGAGGTCTTTTAACAATTTA
>JAUVVT010000367.1 GCA_030604505.1 bacterium
ACCTTGGGACAAGTATGGCTGAAGGTCGTTGGATGGGTGGAGCTGTGAAATATCCGTTTGGATTCCCTCTACTATTGGGCATAGTTCAACTTTTTTTTGGAAAGAGTATCCTTGCTCAAAAGATACTCGTTCTTTTTATGTATATATTCGGCTCATTATTAATATTTTTGGTTTTCAGAAGATATATCGGGGAAATGTGGGCATTCTTGGTAACTTTTCTTTCAATTAGCAATCCTGTTGTGGTTGAATTCTCACATTATGTGATGTCTGAAATGCCATTTATGTTTGTTTCATTTTTGGGGATTTACCTTTTTATAAAATTTAAGGATGAACCTCTAAGCTCGTGGGAACTATATGCCTCACTTATTGCCGTTTCGGGGGCATATTATTTCAGGACTATTGGAATTGCTCTTGTGGGAGCTGCAATAGTTTACTATTTAATAAAAAATGAATGGAAAAAAGGATTAATAGTTATCGGATGTTTTTTTATTTTGATATTCCCCTGGGTATTGAGAGGAATACTTATTTCTAAATCAGCAGGGGGTTCACCATATATTGACCAATTGCTGTCAATAAATCCATATCGTCCTGAACTTGGACACCTTGATATAGGTTCGCTTTTCAACAGGATAAAAATAAATTCAATGATATATTTTCTGGTAGAAATTCCCTATGCGATACTGCCGTATTATTTCAAGACCACTATGGTTAAGGGTCCAATCTTACCATGGTTTTATGGGATTATTTTATCGGGGATATTTTTTTCCGGAATGATATGGGTTCTCAAAGACAAGCATTATGTTCTGTTTTTGTACGGAATATTTTTCCTTGCCATAGTATTGGATTGGCCCGAGGTGTGGAGTGGGGAGAGATTTACAATGCCTGTAATTCCACTGTTTGTTTTCTTTAGTGCTTATTTTTTATATAAGTTGTATAAAATGGCATTAAATAGAATAAACGTAAAATTAACCTATGGTCTATATGGTGTGCTGGCATTTTTGTTGCTGCTTTTAAGTCTGCGAAATATAGATACATTCGGAAAGACGATGAGGCATTATCCACCTGCGTGGTAAAATTATTTTAAAGTAGCCGAATGGGCAAGAGATAACACTCCTGAGGAAAGTGTTTTTTCCGATAGAAAACCGGGATTATTCGGGACAGTTTCTCAAAGAAAATGCGTGGGATTTGCATACAGCAGTGACAGAAAAGAAGTAATTAATTATCTGGTTGATAAAGATGTCGACTTTGTTGTCATTCCATCTACCGGTTGGGGACAAATTTATAATTATCTTATACCTGCTGTACAAGAATATATTGATAGATTTGAACAGGCATATTTCCTTGACAATCCTCCAACATATATATTAAAATTTGATAAAGTGAGAGGAAAGATAGAGTAAGTGTGTATATAGGACACATAATATATGATGATATAAAGAATCCATGGTGCGGAGGCGGAGGGGCAAAAAGGGTATTTGAGGTTGATAAAAGATTAGCGGGAAGACACAGAATAAAGGTTTTTACCGGTAATTTCCCTGGTGCAAAAAATGAGGTGATTGATTCTGTTGAATTTGTTCGGGTGGGGTTTGGATTTAATTATTTAATCAGCAGGATTACATTTTCTTTATTTATCCCATTTTATATAATTTCTGGGAAATACGATATTATCGTAAATGAATTTTCGGTATATTCTCCGAGTTTTTTTTTTAAACAGAACATCTAAGAATATAATAGCGGTTCATCATCAGGTTGGAGAAGCACCATTAAAGAAATATAAAATATTCGGGATTTTCCCCTATTTTTTTGAGAAGACAGCAGGACGCTTTTATAAATATATTATAACAGTTTCGCCGAGTATAACAGAGATAATTAAAAAGAAATATAAAGATAAAAAGGTTTATCGTTTAATATATAACGGTATTAACAGCGAGCTTTTTACAGTTGAGCCAAAAGAAGGTGATTACATTGCGTTTCTTGGCAGAATAGATGTTTATATGAAGGGTCTTGATATACTTCTTGAGGCATTTTCAAAAGTCAGAAAAAAGGATTTGAAGCTGAAAATTGCAGGAAGCGGCAAGGAGGGTGATATAAGGTCATTAAAGGTTCTTTCTGAGAAACTCAATATAACGGATAGGATAGAATTTTTGGGAAGGATTTCTGATGACAAGATAAAGGATTTTCTGGGGGAGTCGCTTTTTGTGGCAATGCCTTCTCGATTTGAAGGTTGGGGGATTACAGCAATAGAGTCCGGTGCTTGTGGGAAAGCGGTTATCGGAACAGATATTCCCGGTTTAAGGGATGCAATTATTCATAATGAAACCGGAATTCTTATTGAGCCAGATAGAAGAGATCTTCTTGCACGTGCAATAGAAAGATTACTGGAGAACAAAGAAGAAAGAGAAAGATTTGCACAGAATGGCAGAGATAGAGCCAGAAAATTTGATTGGGATAAGATTGCTGAGGAGCATGAAAAATTTTATCAGGAAGTTTTGGAAGATAAAAATTTAAAGATATTATGATAAATACAGCAGTTATAGGCGCAGGAAACTGGGGGAAAAACCATATCCGCATCCTGTCCGCATTGAAAGATACTGAGTTGACATTTGTTTGTGATTCTGATGAAGAAAAGTTGAAAACAGTGAAAAGGAATTATCCGAACGTAGAGACAACGACAAATCCGGAGGATATATTTAATAATACATCAATTGACGGTGTAGTTATTGCCACTCCTTCGGAAACTCATTTCAAACTTGCTGAAGAAGCTCTGGAAAATGGTAAAGATGTCCTTGTGGAAAAGCCAATGACCCTTGATTCTAACTCGGCAGAAGTACTTATCAAGAAGGCGAAAGAGAAAAAAAGAATATTGATGGTTGGGCATCTTTTAATTTATCATCCAGCCGTTATAAAGATAAAAGAGTTAATAAAATCCGGGGAACTCGGGGAGATTTATTATCTTTACTCTCAAAGAGTAAATCTCGGTTCCATCAGAAGGACGGAAAACTGCTTATGGAGTCTTGCGCCTCACGATATATCCGTAGCAATGTATCTGCTTGAAGATGAGCCGGATTCGGTTTCCGTCAATGGTGAAAGTTATATTCAGAATGATGTTAGCGATGTTGTTTTTTTAAATCTTCATTTTCCGAATAAAAGGATTGCAAATATCCACATAAGCTGGCTTGATCCGCATAAAATCAGAAAACTTACCATTGTTGGAAGTAAAAAGATGGTTGTTTTTGATGATATGGAGGTGAGAGAAAAGATAAGAATCTATGACAAGGGTGTTGATATTGGTTATGGTGATTATATTTCACTGCGGTTTGGTGATGTATTGATACCAAAACTCGATACCAATGAGCCGCTAAAACTGGA
>JAUVVT010000274.1 GCA_030604505.1 bacterium
CTTCTTTGGCGAAATGGCACTTTTCGGAAATCCAAAAAGGTCTGCCACGGCAAAAGCATATGAAGATTCCGACCTTCTGGTTATATCAAAAGAACTCTTTGAGCATAATCTTATGAAAATTCCAAGCTGGTTTGTCACCATGTTTAAAGCACTTATCGAAAGACTAAGGAACACTGACGAAATGATTGATTCATTAAAACAAAAAATCGATAAATTAGGAGCAAAAAAGACTCAATAAAATTTACGATTTGATAAATTAACCATTAGACAATAGCCATTCAATTACCTATCGCCTATTTGCTATTGGCTATCCTATATTCATAAATCTAAAATCGTAAATCTAAAATGGAAAAATTTATACCAATATACTTTCTATATGCAGAAATACATTATAAATTATTCGGCGTATTCAACCTTCTGTGGCATAAATTCCCGGAGATAATTGCAGATGTGCCTTTCAGGGTAGAACCCGATACGCATATACCTGTCTTCTGTTTCATCAAAGATGCCGACCTCTTTCCAGTAATACTCAATAGAATAGACATTGAGCTTATATATTCAGACAACAGTATTGAAAAATTAATTTTTCCTTTTCCCGCACTTAAGGTCAGGGAAAAATCATGGAAAAAGGTATTTTTTGTTAAACCAAAAGAGGGGTTTTCGGGCTTACTGAAGATTAATGTCTGCTTCTCTATCACCTCCGATAACAAAGAATACTACTTCAAAAACGATAATTACAAAAAAACCACCCATTGCCATTTTGATGTTTTCATCGCAAATGAAAACTTCCCCTCATTTAATGATTGTATTTATGGAGACTTGCATTTTCATTCCGACCTTACATCAAGCATTGTAGAATTTGGTGCACCCATTGATGCTGCCGGTAAAGCTGCATCTTCTATCGGTCTGGACTTTTTCGTGGCAGCTGACCATTCATATTGCTTTGAAAATATAAATTACGGACAGTCATTTAATTACATCAGCGATGACAAATGGGAAACCGCAAAAAAGAACGAAGCCGAATTGAATAAACAAACATCTGCGAGTAATGAAAAAAATGTAATAATATTTCAGGGAGAAGAGGTAACATGTGCCAATAGCAAAAATAAAAATATCCATCTCATTTTATTTAACTATGATAAGTTTGTGCACGGTTCAGGCGATAGTGCAAAAGATTGGTTCAACAATAACCCCGATAATAACCTGAAAGACATTCTTGATAAGATTGATAAATCAGCATTAGCTTTTGCAGCCCACCCGGCTGTAAAATATAATTTTTTTGAAAAACTGCTATTTAGAAGGTCTAAGTGGACAGATGCCGACTATCTTCATAAAAACCTCACTGGCCTGCAGATATTAAACGGCGTGGTTGATTCTTCATTTTTTAAAGGAGTAAAAAAATGGACGGAAATCCTGCTTAAAGGCGAGAAAAAATTCATCGCTGCCGGAAGCGACGCACACGGAAATTTTAACCGATTCCGCCAGTTCGGACTGCCGCTGATTAATATGAAAGAAAGTAAATTAAATATATTTGGAAATGTCAGAACAGGCGTTTTTATTGATGGTGATTTAACCAGAGAAAATATCATCGCCGGACTGAAAAAGGGTGCTTATTTCATTACCAACGGACCCGCCGTGAAGTTTACTGTTAAAAATGAAAAAAATGAAACTGCCATGCCCGGAGAATCAATAAAAGGAAAAAATCTTTATTTATCCTTTGAAATTAAATCAAACAGCGAATTCGGAAAAATTAAAGAAATAAACATTTTTATTGGCGACCTGGACTCAAGAAAGGAATTTATTTATAAAACCATTAAAAATCTATACGAATTTTCATCAAAAGATGAAATAAAACTTTTTGCCTCAAGTGATAATTATTATATCAGAATTACAGCCTCAACAAAAAAAAAGAAGAAAAACTACATCTGCTTTACCAACCCTATTTGGGTGAAAAGCTGACATCTTTTTTAAAAAAAGATTTCCTAAAAAACCTAAATCACAAAGTAAATTTCCTTTCCATAATAGACTATCACACCTTCGGAAAAACCCGCTCTCCTTTTAAAAAACCGGTCCGGCAAAGCTACAATTTATCTCTCCAGCTTATGAGCTTATTTTTCCACTCTTCAAGCAATTCTCTTGCATTATTCGGATTTTCTGATTCTACTTGAAGTGTAAAGGTTGACTTTTCCCTGTGCGGACTTATCAAAATCCATCCGGAATCCAGAAATATTTTAATGCCGTCTAATAGACTTCTTTTCAGGTTTGCTGATTCTTCTGTGATAACTCTCATTAATTTTCCCTTGCTCTCTTTCGGACAAGTAACCTCCTCATAGAGCATTACTGGAATATTTAACTGGTCAAGAAGTTCACCAATGCGAATATCGTTTTTAATCATCAGCTCCATAATTTTTGCTATTGAAAACATACCGTCACAGGCAAAAAGGAAATCAGTAAATATAAACCCACCCCTTGTTCCTCCCACAAACCCCACGTCCTCTATATCAGCGGCTTCCATCATACCGCGGTGACTGTTCATAGTCCTTATCACATTTACTCCCCTTTCGGAGGCAATCTTATCAATCATATTAGTCGAACCAATAGTAGCCGCAATCGATTTAACCTTATAAGAACGCAGGAAAAGCTCTGTCAAAATTGCTGTAATTTCCTGATTATTAATTAATCTACCCCTTTCATCTATCATAATTATACTTTCCGCAGATTGATTTATCATAAACCCGGCATCCGCTGAAAGAGACGTAACAATAGTTGAAAGCTGATTAAGGTTGGAGGATACCTCTCCTTCGCTCAATGTCAATTTATTAAAATCGAGGTATGCATTTAAAGAAATAACTTCACATCCCAGCATTCCCAACAGAGCAGAAAAAATGGGAGCTGCAAGACCACAGGAATAATCAATTACTACCTTCAATCTTTTATTTTTGAAAACATCTATATCAAGGGCTTTAAGAAAATTTGCCTGATAAGATTCATTGGCATAAACAGAAAATTCCAGCTTTCCGACCTCATTAAATATTGCCCTTTGGTAATCTTCCATAAAAAAAAGTTTCTCTATAGATTTTGTCTTTCCGGCAGGAAGGTCTCTGCCTGTCGGGCCAAAGAATATTATATCAATATTTTTTTCATAATATGGAGACTGCCTAATGAATATCCCCCCTTTGTGTCTTCCGGTCCTCAGGTAATTCCGAATCAGCGGAGGAGGGGAAATCCGGTTATCCACTATATTAACACCAACCGACATCAACCCGCTGACTAATGCCCTTAAAATCATTCTTGCGGCTTTGCTCGAATCCCTGCTTATCACGACCGAGCTGCCTTTCCCCAAAAACGCACCAAACGCTGAGCCGAGTCTTGCACCGAATTCAGGCGAAATCTCGGTTATGGCAAGCCCTGATATTCTTGATTCCGTAAATAGTTCCCGCATCCATCTATCCCCCCACCCAAGACTGCTCGACAATATCGATTCGTCTTCGATGATTTTATCCGGCCATATCTTTATATTTGCATTTAATCTCGTCTTCTCTCCAATCTGACAGTTCTCCCCAATATACACCCTGCTTAATAAATAAGCTTCACGCCCAATCGTTGTACCTCCCCCTATAATATCTTCCAATATCGTTACCCCGTCATTTACCTTCACATCATCCCATATAACCGAATCAGTAATAGTCACACCTTCACCAATATAACTGTTATCGCCAATGGATGAATCCTTTATTACTGCATTCTTCTTAATTACACAATTTCTACCAATCGTGCACTTCCCGATTAATTTAACAGACTCGTCAACCTTGGAATTTTCTCCAACAAATGAGTCTTTACCTGTTAATTCAGGATGATAAAATTTAACCTCACCCTGTGAAAAATCCTTATTTGCAATAAGGTATTCTCCGAGATTGCCGATGTCTTTCCAGTATCCCCCTGCGTTATACCCGCGCAAGTTTAATCTTTTATCAAGAATAATCGGGAAAAGGTCATTACTGAAATCAAAATTCTTACCGGGTGGGATTATATCAAAAACCTCGGGCTGAAATATATAAATCCCGGCATTTATTTTATCACTGAAAACCTCTCCCCAGGTGGGCTTTTCAAGAAACTTGGTTATTCTTCCTTCCTTATCGGTTATAACAACACCATAATGAAGCGGGTCACTAACCTGGTGTAAAACTATTGTTGAAAATGACTCCATTTTCTTATGATAATCCAATGCTTTTGAAAGGTCTATATCAGTTACCAAATCCGCACTTATCACAAAAAAGGTATCATCTATATATTCTTGTGCACACTTAACTGCTCC
>JAUVVT010000209.1 GCA_030604505.1 bacterium
AGCAGTCGACCATCCTTTTCAGCTTGGTTTATTAAAATTCAAGGAAATTGTGGAAAAAGAAACGAACAATAAAATAAATATAACAATTTATCCGAGTACCCAATTAGGAAACGAAAGAGATTTAATAGAAGGGATGCAGTTAGGGACAATTCAGATAGCACCGACAGCAAATGCTCCTTTAAGCGCCTGGGTACCGGAGCTTATGGTTTTTGACCTGCCTTATATATTTCGCGATGCGGAACATGCCGAAAAAGTCTTAAATGGACCTATCGGGAAACAACTTGCTAAAAAAACAGAACAGTTCGGCATTAAAATCCTTGCATTCTGGACAGCGGGCACCAGAAATATTTTTACAAAAAAGCCAATAAACTCACCTGCTGAGCTTCATGGATTGAAGATACGAGTAATGGAAAACCCTATACATATTGAAACTTTCAACTTATTGGGCGCACAGGCAACACCAATGGCTTCCGGTGAAGTATTCACGGCTCTTCAACAGGGAGTTATTGACGGAGCGGAAAATGACCCAAACTCGTTCTATACGTTTGGTTACTGGCAGATTACCAAGTTTTATTCAATGACACAGCATGTTTATGGACCTGCTCCTTTTATGATAAGCAAAAAATTTTACGACGGTTTATCAGAAGAACATAAAACAATTATACAAAATGCTGCAATTACAGCGAGAGATTATCAGCTCAAAACTGCAAAAGAAATAACAAATCAATCTTTGGAAAAGCTTGAAAAAGAGGGCGTAACGATAATTTATCCTGCACTGGATGAATTTAAAAGAACTGCCAAGACTGTTTATAGAAATTTTGAAGATAAAATCGATGTATCTCTAATTAAAAAAATTGAAGCTATTGAGTGAAGGACGATTTACGATTTACGAATATAGAATAGTCGATAAGGTAATCAAATGACTTACGGTTATTGGCAAATGACTAATTTTATCAAATCGTAAATTGTAAATGTTAAAGATATGTTCAAAAAAATCGAAAAACTTATCGAATACTTTATTTTTACTTTATTATCCTTAATGAGTATTGTTATCTTTTTACAGGTAGTTTTCAGGTATGTTATAAAGTATTCATTACCCTGGTCTGAAGAATTGGCAAGATATTTATTTGTCTGGTTTGCGCTTATGGGAGCATCAGTGGGAGTGAAGAAAAATGCACACTTTGGTGTAGATATATTTGTAAGGAAACTTAATTTTAAACTTCAAAAGATACTCTATTTTATCGGTTCGTTATTCATACTCATTTTTCTTTGTGTGATCATATACCATGGAACAATATTAACCATCAACAACTGGACACAGCTGTCACCCGCCATGAGAATACCTATGAGTTTCCCGTATTCGGCTGTTCCGGTCTCTTCCCTTTTAATGTGTGTTTATATTGTCAAAAACATTACTACAAACTTTAAAAGAACTTACTAAAACAGTTGATTAAAATCGAAATATTATTTTATCATTTTTGTGATTAAATATTCCAGAATGGATTAATAAATTTTTCTAATAATTAGAACTTTGGAAATAAACAGCGTATGAAAGATTCCGAAACAAGTTCGGAATGACAGAGGTTATTTAGCATTGTTTAGTTCATTTTTATTATATACATAATATTATCTATTGATGCAATTAGGTATTAATAATATTTAGACGCAATGGAAATAATTCTTGTTATCAGTCTGTTATTTTTCTTTTCAATTAACGTTCCAATAGCTTTTTCTATAGGGCTTGCATCTCTTTTTGCACTGCTGTATGCGGGTGATGTTCCCCTTGCATTACTTGCCCAGCGAATGTTTGTCGGGTGCGATTCTTTTCCGCTTATGGCGCTTCCTTTATTTATGCTTACCGGAGCGTTAATGAAACATGGTGGAATATCTATGCAGCTGATTAGATTTGCGGATAATGCAGTCGGTCATATACGGGGCGGTATCGGAATGGTAAGTATTCTTGCGGCAATGTTGTTTGCAAGTATGTGCGGGGCGGCAGCAGCGGCAACAGCGGCAATCGGAGCAGTATTAATACCTGCTATGATAAAAAATGAATATGACAGGTCGGTTGCAACTTCAGTTCAGGCTACTGCCGGTTCTATCGGGGTTATTATCCCTCCGAGTATTCCTATGATAATATTTGGAGTTGTGGGTTCCACTTCGATCGGAGACCTGTTCATGGGAGGAATTATCCCGGGAATTATTGTCGGTTTCTCCCTTATGTTCGTTATGTATATAGTAGCCAAAAAAGAGCATTATCCCGTTAAACCCAAATCGGATTTAAGGACAATTTTAATTTCTTTTAAGAATTCGATTCTTGCATTCTTGATGCCGATTATTATTTTGGGTGGAATTTTCGGCGGAATAGTTACACCGACAGAAGCAGCTATACTTGCTGTTGTTTATGGTTTTATACTTGGATTTTTTGTTTACAAAAAATTAAAAGTAAAAAAACTCCCTGCTATTTTCCTTGATACTGCAATTAAAACATCACTATCCATGCTCCTTATAGCAACATCATTAAGTTTTGCATGGATAATTGCAAGTCAGCAAATTCCTCAAAAAGTGGTAAGTCTTCTTTTATCAATATCTCAAAATCCACAAATTCTGTTGACATTGATAAGTATTTTTCTACTTGCAATCGGAACATTTCTTGACCCAACTCCTGCATTGATTATACTTGTACCTATACTTTTGCCTGCTGTGGTTCAGGTGGGCGTTGACCCGATACATTTTGGTGTTCTTATGGTTTTCGTTCTTGCTATTGGTCTGGCAACGCCCCCGGTTGGTGTTACGCTGTTTATTGCTTGCTCAATTTCCGGAGAAACGATCAGTGGTGTATCAAAAACTGTTCTACCTTTTGTTGGTATAATGTTTTTGATTGCTCTACTTATTGCCTATTTCCCTGAACTGGTATTGTTTTTGCCGGAATTATTCGCCCAATAACTTACTTTCTTTTGAAAAGGAAAGTAAGCAAAGAAAACTTTCTATAATATCTTATCCCAGCAGAGCAGGGATAAGATATACAGTTAAGTTTTTTTTCAAAATAGTGGCGTTCATTTTCCCTTGACATTTCTGAATTTTTATATAAATTGTTTATAAATAAAATCAGAAAAATAAACTACTACACCAACTACTGGTGAATTTATAGCCATCCTTCGATTTACCTGTAAAATTTTTAAAAAAAATTATATATTAATTTTAATTTCTCAATAATAAATGGGATTTACAATTATGAAAAATAAAATAACAAGGCGAAAATTCAATAAATCTTTTTTATCCGTAGGAACAGCCATCGGACTTACATCAATAAAACCGTCGATGAAGATTTTGGGAGCAAACGATAGGATTCGGTTGGGATTTATCGGAACGGCAAACAGGGGGTGTCAACTTATAAACGCATTTTTGCCTCATTCTGATTGTGAAGTTGCAGCAATCTGCGATGTACATAATCAATCTTTGGATAAAGCAGCAGAGATAGTAGGTAGAAATGTTCCAAAATATAAAGATTTTAGAAAGATGCTTGAACAGCAGGATATTGATGCAATTGTTATCGGGACTCCAGACCACTGGCACGCTATACAGTTCGTAACGAGTGCTAAAGCAGGAAAGGACATTTATGTTGAAAAGCCGTTATCACTTACAGTTTTTGAGGGTAGAAAGATGGTTGAGGCGGCGCGTTATAATAATATTGTATCTCAGGTTGGTTCACAGCGGCGCTCGGGACCACATTATATAGAAGCTGTAAAATTAGTTCGGTCCGGAAAAATCGGTAAACCGACGTCTGCAAGATTTTATCGAATAAGTAATATGTTCCCAAATGGGATTGGCAGTCCTCCCGATTCTCCTCCTCCGCCCGAACTTGACTGGGATATGTGGCTCGGTCCTGCTCCAAAAATACCATACAATGAGAATAAGTGCCTTTATAAATTCAGATGGTTCAGCAATTATTCTTCCCAGGTTGCAAACTGGGGGGCTCATCACCTTGATATAGCTCTCTGGCTTCTTAATGAAAAAGGACCGGTAAGAGTTGCAGCATTGGGTGGTAATTACGCTGTAAAAGACAATCGGGACATTCCGGATACACTCCAGATTATATATGAATTCCCGGGAGGTGCGATCGCTTCATTCGGACTGTATGAAGCAAGCAGTGGACGCGGACTTCCCGAAAGATTTGGGTTTGAACTGCGAGGAACCGATGGAACTTTATATACAAGGTCTGATACATCTAAAATCATTCCTGCAGACCATGGTCAATTTCAGGACAGGGAAATTCCTATTGAAGAGATGGAAATAAAAGGAGATACTAAAACAGAAAACCATACCCGGAATTTTTTAGACTGCATTAAATCCCGTGAGCGTTGTAATGCAGACATTGAAGATGGTCATCGTGCCGCCGTTTGCTGTCATTTAGGAAATATTGCCTATAAGACTAAATCGTTGATTGAATGGGACCCTGAAACAGAGAAAATTACAAATAATAAATCGTTTAATAAATATCTGCATTATCAGTACCGCTTGCCGTGGAAATTGGGGTAGTTAATTCAAGTAATTTTTTAGGTAAAAAATAAAACACTTTACAATTTACGAATAACGATTTACGATTTAAAATAATGAATTTTAATTTTGGGCAAACTACAAATCGCATATTTTATTTTACTGCAGTAAAAAAGAATTTTAGTAGAATAATCAATAGATATTTTCGATAGTATTTATTTTAGATTAGGGAGAAAATTCAATGAAAAAGGAAATATCCCGCAGAAAATTTTTATCTAACATCACGTCAGCGGGGACATTAGCAAGCCTTTATGGAATTAGTTGTAATGGTGGTCCAACGCCCGGACAAAAATCTATAAAGGGAGGAAAATTGAAAAATATTCAAATAAAATCAGTTGATTCAAACTTTGAAAGAGAAGC
>JAUVVT010000166.1 GCA_030604505.1 bacterium
ATTTTCTGTTAATATATTTAATTCGAGCTGGATCGTTTGGTTCAGCTTGAGCATAGGTGGATACTCCTTTTATTACCCATAAAAGTTTTTTATCCATTCTATGCTCTTTTTTTTAAATGTCAACTAAAAATTATACTACCACAGTTATATAATAGAAGAAATAAAAAATGTCAATAAAAAATTTAAGTCATCGAGAGACTGAAATATTGAATGGTATAATAAAAGTGCTTAAAAAATATATTGATCCTGAACGAATTATACTCTTTGGCTCAAGGGCAAAACCCAAATTCAGCAAAAATTCTGATTTTGATTTTGTAGTTGATGAGGAGAAAGTCGATACAAGAAAAGAAAGAAAAATTAAGGAAGAGATTGAGAAAATATCAGGTCTTTATAAGGTTGATATTATATTTTTAAAATCTGTTGAAGAGGAATTTAAAAATATTGTATTAAAAACAGGAAAGATAATTTATGAAAGATATTCTTGAATATTCTATACAAAGGATGGAAAGTGCTTTTTTAAAATTGAAAGATGGTGCAGAAATAGCGAAAAATGACCTTGAAAAAGACGGTGTAATCCAGAGGTTTGAATTTACATTTGAGTTATTATGGAAAACCTTAAAAATATTTTTTGAATATCAAGGCATTGAAGTTAAAACTCCAAGAGACAGCTTAAAAGAATCATTTCGAATTGAAATCGTTGAAGATGAAGAGATTTTTCTTGATATGCTTGAAGATAGAAGTAGAACATCGCACATATATGATAAGGAAACATCAGAAGAGATATTTAAGAGAATTAAAGCAAATTACATTTGTGTAATCGAGAAAGTTTTAGAAAAACTAAAGAGCAAATTATAAGACTTTTATAATTAGTAGTCTGGCTTGTCCTGCGGATTGGTGTTGTCTCCAACACACTTTTTTCTTTTGCATAGTCAATAAACACATGTCATTGCAATTCCGAACTATCGGGACTACACTACTGAAGATGTGATTTCCTAATCCCGAAAACTCGGAACAATCTCATATTAAAAATATCAGCGTTAGTTATGTTTTTCCTATAAATTGAAATTTACTTAAGTTCAGTTATATAAATTAAATATTACGTATGAGGAAAAATATGAAAATAAAAAATAATATATACGCTGTAATTATTTTAACATTATTTATTTTTATATGCCTGAATACAACATTTGCCCAAATTGAGCGGTTTCTCCCCCGGCAGGGAGGAACAACCGAAATATGGCGTATAACCAATGATCCAACAATGCGGGACTGGTCGAATTACCATAATACAGATGCCCGGAGTCCGGATGGCAGATATTTATGTTATGTGCATCAAGACCCATATATGGCAAGAATTTCTTTCTCATACGAGGCTCACGCTTCTTCGGAGATTTACATTTATGACTTGTACAAGAACAAGGCTGTAAGAGTGGATAATGGTAGCAAACCAAGATGGGCAAACAATCACAGTTGCTTCTATTATGATTCAAAGATGTCATCAGTCCTTGTCGGGAGACGGTCTCTATCATCTATATGGCAATTCACTGATGAGCGGTAGAAAGTGGAACGAATCCTTCCCAAGTAATTTACATATACTTACAGCGATAAGTTGCGGAGACATTAATCCTTGCGGACGCAGCGGTAGATGGATTTGTGGTAGCGGAAATCGTAGCTCATTATAGGTAGCAGACTTCTGTTCCGGAGACGGAAGAAAATATTTAGAGGCTGCACTTTCTTATATTCATGATTCTGACAAATTCAATTATAGTCACGGCTCAGCTCTGCATGATAATGACGCCAAGGGTAGTCCGAATGGGAGAAAGAGGTTACTGCCGGTGTAAAACGCAGGTCTTAACCGAAAATATATTACAATTGAAAATACTTGATTTTTTTGAAATAGTAAAGTATATTGGTTATCAAATATAACTATTTACCATTCTATAAACTATCATTGATTCCACAGAATATTTATACTCGAAACTGCTGAAAAATTAGATTACTATCCCGATACTTCGGGGGACGTGGCAATATCATTTTAAAATCAGCTGTTTAATAGACTTTTTCAGCAGTCTCACTTAATAATAATATGTAAATATAAATCATCAAAATAATCATAACAAAAGGAGACGGCTATGATTAAAAGACGTGAATTTTTGACCGGTGGTGCAGTGGCATTAGCCGGTATCTCAACTGTTTCTAAATTTGCAGGCAAAACTTCTGCTGCTGTAAAACATTCTTTCAAATTGAAGTATGCACCTCATGCTTCAGGTTTGGTGAGGTATATAAAAAATATGCCGGACCGCTTGGATGAATGCGCATCATACGGATTTAAAGCATTCGAGTATAACGGATTGGCGGGGGATACCCATAAACAGGCAGAAGAACTTAAAAAAAGAATGGATAAACTTGGTATGGAAATGGGCGTATTTACTGCAAATCCCAACGGATGGAAAAAAACAGGTTTGGTCAATCCTGAACAGCGTTCCGCATTTCTTGATGAGTTGAAAAGGTCTATGACCTATGTTGATATTACTCAAAACAAATTTGTCACAATCATTACTGGATCCGGATATGAGAAAGCTACAAGAGGTGAGCAGATTGCCAATCTGATAGATACTCTTCGCTACGCTTCTGATATTGCAGAAAGGCATAATGTTACACTTTGCGTTGAACCTCTGAATGTTCTCGTTGACCACCCGGGCTATTTTCTTTCATACTCGGATGAAGCATATCAAATATTAAAGGGAGTCAACAGGCAAAATATAAAAATGCTGTTCGATATATATCACCAGCAGATAATGGAAGGAAATCTTATTAACAATATTCGCAAATTTCAAGACGAAATCAGCACCTTTCATGTAGGCGATAATCCCGGACGCCATGAACCGGGATCAGGTGAAATCAATTATAGAAATGTATTTAAAGCAATATATGAAATCGGGCATAAAGGATTTCTCGGTCTTGAATTTAGCGCATCAAGTGACAATGGAAAACCTGAAGGATTTAAAAAGGTGGTGCAGTCTATCGTTGATGCTGATAATTTCTTATAAACCAAAAATTACAGCAAAATAAGATATAAAAAACATTTAAAAAAAAGCATCAAGTAAAACACAGGTGAAAAAGAGCTATGCCCGAAAAAAAGAAAAATATTCTAAAATTGACTGGTATAATTTTTATCTGCACTCTGATATTTATCCCATTCCAGAATTCAAAAATGTTTGCCAAAACCTATACTCTCTCATCACCCGATAAAAAAATACAGGTAAAAATATCAATTAAAGGAAGACTGGAACCACATCCTTCTGGAAATAGACTGTATTATTCAGTCTCTTTTAAGGGTAAGGAAATCATTCTTGACTCACCTTTTGGTATTGATTTCAAAGATTTACCACCACTGGCAAAAGACCTTGTCATAAAAAATGCGAATAACCGCACGATAAATGACAGATGGGAAGCAGTTTACGGCAAAAGCAAATATATTACCGACCACTGCAATAAACTTCGTCTCTTTCTTGAAGAGACAAAATCACCCAATCGGCGGTTAGAGATTATATTTCGTGCTTATAATGATGGTGTGGCATTTCGTTATTTTCTCCCGGAGCAGCCGGTGATTAAAAAATTTAAATTAACAAACGAGCGAACGGAATTTCACTTTGCCGCAAATCATACGGTATGGGCGGCACAATACGGCACCTATGTCGGGCATCAGGAGGCTACATTTGATAAAATAAATCTAAGCAAAATTTCCTCATCCTCGATAATCGGTCTGCCGCTGCTTGTTCAGGTCAATAAATCCTGCTGTGTTGCCCTGACGGAAGCTAACCTAACAGACTGGGCTGGTATGTATCTGAGAGGAACAGGCACAAAACCAAATGCACTTGTTACCACGTTTTCTCCTCGTCCTGATGAACCGGGCGTTCTGTTAAGAGCAAAAACACCGCATTACTCACCATGGCGGGTGATTATGGTCGGGGAAAAACCCGGAGACCTGATTGAATCCAATATTATTCTCAATCTTAACGAACCCTGCGCCATTAATGACCTCTCATGGATTCTCCCGGGTAAATCTGCATGGGATAGATGGTGGTGCGGTGAATACGCACCGGATATCGATTTTAAGCTGGGAATGGACACAGCTTCAATGAAGTATTTTACACAGTTTGCCGCCGATATGGGTTTTGAGTATGTTCTTGTCGATTGGTGGTGGTATGGCGACCCATTAGACCCAAATTCCGATATTACCACAGTAACACCCGAACTCGATTTGCAGGAACTCTTGAGATTTGCAAAAACAAAAAATGTAAAGGTATTACTATGGCTGCGGTGGAATCATGCAAACAAACAAATGAACAAAGCTTTTCCTTTATATGAAAAATGGGGTATTTCAGGTGTTAAGATTGATTTTATGCAGAGGGACGACCAGGAAATGGTAAATTTTTATCACAGGGTAGTAAAAAAAGCAGCAGAACACCGGCTTATGGTAAACTTCCACGGCGCATATAAACCAACAGGATTTCGACGCACATATCCAAATTTAATCACGCGCGAGGGAGTGCTTGGAAACGAACATAACAAATGGAGCACAAATGTTACTCCTGACCATAACCTGACTTTACCTTTCACACGTATGTTAGCAGGACCTATGGATTTTACTCCGGGCGGTTTTCGTCATGCCACTAAATCTTCATTTAAAGCTCAGAATTCAGCCCCCTATGTTATGGGTACGCGATGTCATCAGCTTGCTATGATGGTTGTATATGAAAGTGCACTGCAGGTAATCTGTGATTCTCCATTCAACTACAAGGGACAGGCAGGATTGGAATTTTTACGCGTAGTTCCTACTACATGGGATAAGACTAAAGTTTTAAACGGGCAGGTCGGCGATTATATTACTGTTGCTAGAAAATCCGGTGATGACTGGTTCATTGGAAGTATGACTGATTGGGAAGCACGTGCGTTCAAAATCAAATTAGATTTCCTCGACAATAGAAAATATAATGCAAATATCTTTAAAGATGCTCCAGATGCAGACGATTATCCAGATAGGTGCAGTAACGATACTATTATACTTACTCAAAAAGATACATTTGAAATTAAAATGGCTTCCGGAGGAGGTTGTATAATACATCTATCACCTGTGAAATAAATTATTTTAGGAATAACTTGAAGAAAACCGATTATTTTATTATAATTGCAGATAGTTAGCAAAATTCATTATTATGATACAACAAACTTACATCACACCAAATTCTATCGCATATAAATATCCGAAGTCTTTATCTATCCACATAGGATACCAGGTTAGGGAAAAAGCTTCTGTGCTCAATTATCAGAAATCCTTATCAGTCAGCATGCAGAAGTCGGTCAGACAAAAAGCAAAGATACGTGATGACTTAAAAGCCGGAGGAACTTTGGTTAAAAAATTTGAAGCCAAACTAACAAAAGACGGTATAAAAATAAACCTAATAAAATAAAATCTTTAGTAATTTAGTAGAGTTCCAAATAGTTGACATTTAGCATAGAATGAATGAATAATTTTTAATAGGATTAGATTTTAGTTTCCATAAATAGGACCATGAGTTTTTACTAAATAGGTAAATTAATTTTAATTTGA
>JAUVVT010000290.1 GCA_030604505.1 bacterium
ACCAGCTGCTGGTATCTCTGCTTTCGCGTGGACATTGTTTGTTAATCGGTGTTCCGGGTCTTGCGAAAACCCTTCTTATCAGCACACTTGCTAAAGTATTGGACCTCAAATTTTCCAGAATTCAATTTACACCAGACCTTATGCCCTCGGATATAACTGGGACCGAGATAATCGAAGAGGATGTATCCACAGGTCGAAAGAGTTTTAAATTTGTCAAGGGTCCTGTATTTGCCAACATTGTCCTTGCTGATGAGATAAACAGAACACCACCAAAGACGCAGTCTGCTTTGCTTGAAGCTATGCAGGAGCATGAAGTAACTGTAGCAGGGGAAACATATACATTAAAAGAACCGTTTTTTGTTCTCGCGACGCAGAATCCGATAGAACAGGAGGGGACTTATCCGCTTCCCGAAGCACAATTGGACAGATTTATGTTTAATTTATGGATTGATTATCCGTCATATAAGGAAGAGACAGAGATAGTAAAATCCACAACGGGTACATATAATGCGAATCTTGAGAAGGTATTGTCAGGTGATGATATAATATTTTTCCAGAACTTTGTAAGAAGGGTTCCGGTCTCTGATAATGTTATAGAATTTGCAGTAAAGTTTGTATCGAGTACGAGGCCCAATTCCAATAATAAATTTAAATTCATAAAAGATTGGATAAACTGGGGTGCAGGACCAAGGTCTTCACAGTTTTTAATATTGGGAGCAAAAACCTTTGCAGTACTTGAAGGGAGAGAATCTCCTGATATTGATGATGTGAAGAGAATAGCAAAACCTGTTCTAAGACACAGGCTTGTAACGAATTTTAATGCTGAAGCGGAAGGAATAGATACCACAGAAATTATTGATAAATTACTTGAATCAATGATGTAGCGGTCAGCCGTCGGTTATAGTTTAGGTGTGCTGGTTGTTGACAGCTGAAAAAAATAATGGAAGAATACAAGAAATATTTTAATCCTGAAGTTATATCCCGCCTTTCTAATATGGAATTAAAAGCTCGGCTGGTAGTTGAAGGATTTATTACCGGTCTTCATAAAAGTCCTTATCACGGATTCAGTGTTGAATTTGCTGAGCACAGACAATATATGCCGGGAGATGAGATAAAGAGAATTGACTGGAAAGTTTACGGAAAGACGGACCGGTTTTATATTAAAGAATATGAAGAAGAAACAAACCTGAAAAGTTATATCTTACTTGATAGAAGTGGTTCGATGGGGTATACTTCCGGAGGTATTACAAAGCTTGAGTATGGATGTTACTTATCAGCAGCATTGACCTACCTTATGCTTATACAGAGAGATTCAGTGGGTCTGGTAACTTTTGATAATAAGATAAGAAAATATTTAACACCCCGTTCTGTTAAGAGTTATCTTTATCAAATCCTGAGGGAGCTCCAAAATACCGAGTCGGGAGAGACAACGGATGTAAGTATAATACTTCACAATATTGCTGATAGAATAAAAAGAAGGGGGCTTATAATTCTAATATCTGATTTGATGGATGAACCTGAAAAGGTAATAAAAGGATTGAAGCATTTCCGACACAGACAGCACGAACTCTTGCTTTTTCACATACTTGACCCTTTGGAGGTTGATTTTTCTTTTTCAAAAGATGCAATATTTAAAGATATGGAAAGCAGTGAAGAGATAAACACCCAAACCTGGCATATAAGAAATGAATACCGAAAACAGGTGAAAGAATTTATTTCTTATTATAAAAAAGAATGCCGGGAAAACAGGATTGATTATATTTTTATGGATACAAGAGAGGGCTTTGACCACGCACTTTTTAATTATCTGATAAAAAGAAAGAGAATGAGGTAGATAATATATGTCTGATATCCTTGATAGCAAAAACGAGTTAGTTTAACTAATTTCAAAGAATTTAAAAAGTTTAACTTCTATTTCTTGGCATTTTCTTCAAAATGAGCTTGGCATGCAGTAGCAGCTGTTGTATAAACAATTTCCTCATCAGTGCATCCTCTTGAAAGGTCATTAACCGGTTTGTTTAAACCCTGCAGGATAGGGCCGACGGCTATTGCATTAGCGGACCTCTGCACGGCTTTATAAGCAATATTACCGGAATCGAGGTCAGGAAAGATAAATATAGTGGCTTTTCCGGCGACTTTGCTGTCGGGCATTTTTTTCTTGGCAACACTCGGGACTAATGCTGCGTCATACTGCATTGGGCCTTCAATCAGAAGGTCGGGCCTTTTTTTCTGGGCTAATTTTGTTGCATTGATTACCTTTTCGACCGATGGTCCTCCGGCAGAGTTACCAGTAGCATAAGAGAGAAATGCAATATATGGTTTAATCCCAAATGCCATTGCGGTATCGGCGCTTGTGATTCCGATATCTGCTAATTCTTCAAAGCCGGGGTCTGTTACGACTCCACAGTCTCCATAAACAAGCACCTTATCTTCATAACACATAAAAAATACACTTGAAACTACCGACAGGCCGGGTTTTGTTTTGATAATCTGAAAAGCCGGTCTTATTGTATCTCCGGTCGAATGGATAGCTCCTGAAACCAATCCGTCTGCATCTCCTTTTTGAACCATCATAGTTCCAAAGTATATAGGGTCTTTTATCTGGTCAAGAGCACCTTCCGGAGTTACTCCTTTTTTATGTTTTCTTAATTCAAAGTAAGTTTCGGCATATTCTTGTAATTTATCATTTTCCGATGGGTCAATTAAATTAGCGTTACTTATATTAACTCCTAATTCTTTGGCATGTGAATAGATTCGGTCTTTTGTTCCTAATAAGGTAATGTCAGCTATTTTGAGTTCTAAGATTTTATGGGCTGCTTTCAAATTTCTTTCTTCTGGTCCTTCGGGAAGTACGATATGTTTATGATATTCTGTTGCGGCACTGATAATTTTGTCAAGGAAATCCTGCGGCGTAGCTTTTTTGACCCTCTTTATCTGAAGTGTTTTATGGATTAAATCTATATCTATGTTATTTTCCGTCATCTGATTTATTTTACTTATTTTTATTTTATCTTTTGGTCTGATGGTAATATTCAGGTTGTTAATTATATTGCTTGTTGTGTATGTATCTTCTTTAACAGAAAGAATAGGTATTCTGAACTGACCAATGCCGCTTATTATCCTCTTAATGATGTTATCCGGCTGTAGTCCACCCGTCAGTATAATGCCCGAAATGTTAGGGAAAGCAGTTGATATCTGAGAAGCCATCGCCGCCAATAGTATATCCTCTCTATCACCCGGGGTTATGATTAGTGTATATTCCCGAATATGTTTGAGGGCATTCCTTGGCTCCATAGCTGCAATAATTGTATTATCCACAAAGTTTGATAAATAATCTTTTCCGTAAATAACGGCTGCATTGGTTTTTTCTGCAATTTCTTCCATTGTAGGTTTTGAAAGAATTGAAATCTCAGGAATAGCACCGAAAAAATTTATGTTTCTTTCTTTTAAAAATTTGGGTATAAAGTTTAAAATTTTGTTTTTTTGTCTTTCTTCAATCTTATTTAGAATTACCCCCATAAAATCACAATCCTTTTCTTTAAATGATTCTTCGCTAAACAATATGTCGGAGGTAATCTCTGCTATTGAATCTTTGTATTTTCCTTCATATACCAATAATACTTTTGCCTCAAGTTCTTTTGCTATATCTGCATTAATATCAAATTCAAAAGCAGAAGCCATGCCTGTATAATCTGTTCCCTTAATAATAACAAGGTCATTTTCATCGGAAATTTTGTTGTAATTTTTCTTTATTTCCGATAATAATTCATTATGTCTGTTATTGATAATATATTCCCTTATCCCGTTTATAGAGAAAGGATTCATTGTTTCGAGAGGTTCATCTAATTGGAAAAAGTCTTTCATAAGTTTAACATCTGTATCAATTTTATTTGAGCTTTCATACCTCTGGCCAATAGGCTTAAAAAATCCAATTCGATTGACTATCTTTTTAAAAGAATTAATTAAACCAATAGATACTGCTGTTTTTCCACTACCGCGATTTGTTGATGTTATGTAGATGCCTTTTCCCATTGTCTTTTCCCTGTATATTTCTGTTGTTTTGATAAAGTTGATTTAATTTATCTTAAAAAGAAATAATAGTCAACTAAAAAATTGAAA
>JAUVVT010000100.1 GCA_030604505.1 bacterium
AACAAATGAAACAAAGATTTCCGAACCACCCTCCACAAATATAGATGATATATTATGTTTTGCTATTTTCTTTAACATATCCTTTAAGTTAATATTTCCATCTTTGTTCTTATTTGCAATATATATTTCGACACCCTTTTTCAAAATTTTCTCTTTAATCTTCTTATCATAATCTTTGGTCGTAAAAATAATAGTATCCTTTGATAATGGATTATTTAGTAATCTTAATTTTGTATCAATTTTGAGGTTTTCGTCAAGGATTATCCTTTTCGGAGACCTTCCTATGTATAATCTAACATTCAGCAACGGATTATCGATTACTGCGGTTCTTTTCCCTATTAAAACAGCATCGTGTATACTTCTCAGTTTATGAACGAACCGCCGGGATTCTGTTGAGGTAATAATAGTTTTTTTACCTGTTTTTTTTGATATTTTTGCATCAAGTGTCTGTGCAATTTTTAAGCTGATATATGGCATCCCCGTAGTAATATATTTATAATAAATCTCGTTCAGCTTTTTGCATTCATCGGTCAAAATTCCATAAACAACATCTAATCCTTTTTCTTTCAAATATCTTATACCTTTTCCCTTTACAACGGGATTGGGGTCAATATCTCCAATAACAACCTTTTTTATACCTTTTTTAAACAGTGTTTCTGCGCATGGCGGTGTTTTCCCGGAATGACAGCACGGTTCTAAATTAACATATATTGTGCTTCCCTTTATGTTTTTCTTTGCATTTTTAATGGCGTCTATCTCTGCATGGTCACCGCCAAAAATCCTGTGATAACCCCTTGAAATTATTTCTCCGTTTTTGACAATAACTGCCCCGACCATCGGATTCGGGCTTACCCTTCCCAGCCCTTTCTTTGCAAGCTGCAGTGTCTCTTTTATTAGTTTTTCTTTCATCAATCTTTTATCTCTAATTTACTTTCTTTGAAAAGAAAATATTTTTTCAACCACGAAGTGCACGAAGAACACAGAGACTTATTTTGAACAAAACTAAAATACCCCAAAGAATTATTCTTCGAGGTATTTACTTCTACAGAAAAACTTTGTCTTCTTCCATCCGGACTTTTACCGTCGGCATCGGGATTTCACCGATTCTGCGGAAAATTTTATGAGAAAAGATTCCGCTCGCGGGCTTTAACCGCCGGTCAGGGATTACACCTTGCCCCGAAGACTTTTGTAATATGTGAGCGTTTAGAAAATATTCTATTTTTTAAAATTCGGTTAATAAAAACAAATGTTGATTTTTTAATTTTTTTAAATAGCTCTTTTTCTAAACACTCACAATATACAAATTTTTTTTATGACTGTCAAGTATTGTCTAAATTTCGCAATAATAATAAAAATAATTCTTGATTTATTTTTAAATATTATTAACTTTAGTTTGATAATTATTGTGACTTAATGGAGGAATGTATGTTTACAGGTTCTGCTGTTGCACTTATAACACCGTTTAAAAACAATGGTATAAACTTCAATGTTCTTAAAAAATTAATTAATTTTCATATCGATAATAAAACAGATGCAATAGTTGTCAGTGGCACTACGGGGGAGTCTGCCACTTTAACTATTGATGAAAAGAAAGAACTATATAAAACAGCAGTCAAAGAAATAAATGGCAAAGTTCCACTAATAGCCGGAACCGGTACAAATAATACAAAAGATGTACTTGAGCTTACCGCCTATGCTAAAAGTGTGGGTGCAGACTGCGCACTTATTGTTACGCCGTATTATAATAAAACTACACAAAAGGGATTAATCGAACATTATTCCATTATAGCAGATGAGACCGATTTCCCAATAATAGTATATAACGTTCCATCGAGAACAGGGCTGAATGTTTCGCCCGAAACCTTATTTGAACTATCGAAAAATAAAAATATTATCGGTGTTAAAGAAGCAAGTGGTAATATCAGCCAAATTATTGAATTTGCAAGGCTTTGCGGGGATAATATAAATCTATATTCCGGAAATGACGACCATATTTTAGCTGTAATGTCAGCCGGCGGGAAGGGTGTTATATCCACCTGTGCAAACGTTATTCCAAGCGAGACATCTGAGCTTGTGCACAGCTTTCTTAACGGAAATATAAATAAAAGCAGAGAAATTCAGTTTAAGATTAATCCCCTCATCAAAGCATTATTTATTGAAGTCAATCCTATCCCTGTTAAAACCGCAATGCGCCTGTTAGGATGGGAAGTTGGAGGGCTCAGAAAACCTTTAACGGAAATGGAGCCCAAGAACCTTGAAATACTTAAAAATGAGTTGAAAAGGTTTGGATTTAATCTATAACCTCATATAGATATTTTTTAAAAAGGCGGTTCATACACAAAGTGAGTCCACCTCTTGATTGCCTTCTTTTTAAAAGAAATGGATAATAAATAAATATTCACTAAAATTAACTTACTATAGGATATGTATTACAGAATAGAAGTCACATACAAAGACAGTCTTTTTGATTCTCCGGGAAAGGGTATTAAAAAAGATATTGAAGAAGATTTGCAAATTAAGGGTGTTGAAAGTGTCAGGACTATCGATATTTACAAACTCGACACCGACATAACAAAAGAAGATGCAATTTTTCTCGGAAAACAACTTTTTTCGGACCCGGTCATTCAAAAGTACGCGGTTAATCGCCCTCTTACGGCCGATTTTAAATGGATAGTAGAGGTTGGATTTAAACCGGGTGTAACCGATAATGTTTCGGTTACCACAATGGAAGGAATTTCAGATATACTCGGGAGAAAATTTAAGGGTTCAGTCAGCACGGCACGGCAGTATATAATTAAAGGAAATATCTCGAAAAAAGAAATTGAATTAATTGCAACACGGCTTTTGGCAAATCCTGTTATTGAAACTTACGAAATACTGAACAGGAAAAAGATTGATAAGGGCACAGCAGTAAAAAAGGTAAAAACCGTGCCTGTTGTTGAAAAAGTCGACCTTGACGTCAGCGATGACGAGTTAGTCAGAATCAGCGATTCAAAACTACTCTCGTTAAACCTTGAGGAAATGCAGGTAATAAGAAAGTACTACAAATCAAAAGTTAGAGAGCGTAAGAAATACGGACTTGGCAAAAAGCCCACTGATGTTGAGCTTGAAATGATAGCACAAACCTGGTCGGAGCACTGCAAGCACAAGATATTCAATGCAATAGTTGAATATAAAGAAGGAAATAAAGGGATAAGAATAAATTCTCTTTTCGATACATATATAAGACAAGCTACGGAAAAAATATCCAAAAAGAAGGATTGGCTTGTTTCTTTATTTAAAGACAATGCCGGTATAGTCAATTTTGACAAGAATTACAATATAGCTTTCAAAGTGGAAACCCATAACCATCCTTCTGCAATCGAACCTTATGGTGGAGCGGTAACGGGAATTGTGGGCGTAAACCGAGATATAATGGGTGCAGGACTTGGCGGGGATCTTATATTCAATACCGATATTTTCTGTTTTGCTCCTCCTGATATTAACATTAATGATGTTCCCGAAAAGATACTTCATCCCAAGAGGATATTCAAAGGTGTAAGGCGAGGTGTTGAACATGGGGGTAACAAAATTGGGGTGCCGACTGCGAACGGTACAATTATTTTTCATAATGGATATATTGGGAATCCGCTTGTTTTCTGCGGCACTGGTGGGATAATGCCCAAAAAGATTAAAAAAGTTGATACCAGCAAAAAGGTAGTTAAACCGGGTGATTTAATTGTTATGGTGGGGGGAAGAATCGGAAAAGACGGGATACACGGAGCAACATTTTCATCCCGCAAGCTTGATGAGGCAACGCCGGTACAGGCTGTGCAGATTGGCGCACCGATTGTCCAGAAAAAGATGATGGATGTCCTCTTTGAGGCAAGAGACCGTTCTTACTATCGCGCTATTACAGATAACGGAGCCGGAGGACTTTCTTCTTCTGTTGGTGAGATGGCAATATTGAGCGATGGATGTCTGGTAAATCTTGAGAAAGCCCCAGTAAAATATCCCGGACTTGTGCCATGGGAACTGTGGGTATCGGAAGCACAGGAGAGAATGACCGTTGCTGTTAAACCTGAATATATTGATGATTTTCTGAAGCTGTGTAAAAGCAGAGATGTCGAAGCTTCTGTTCTCGGTAAATTTACCGATTCGGGAAAAATCCATGTAAAATATGGTAAAAAGACTGTACTTAATTTAGACCTGAAATTCGTTCACAAGGGGCTGCCGACAATGGTCTTAAAAGCTGAATGGAAAAAACCGTATATTAAGGAACCAAACTTTAAAGAACCAGTAAATCTTTCCAATGAATTACTGAAAATTCTTTCTTCTTATAATGTATGCAGTAAAGAATGGGTAGTACGGCAGTATGACCACGAAGTGCGTGGTGGGACGGTATTAAAACCACTGGTCGGCAGTGAGAATGACGGACCAAGCGATGCGGGTATAATAAGACCGATATTCTCTTCAAATAGGGGAGTTGTTGTTTCAAATGGTATTAATCCTAACTATGGTTTGATTGACCCCTATTGGATGGCGATGTCCTGTATTGATGAAGCTGTCAGAAATATAGTTTCTGCCGGCGGCAACTTTGAGAAGATTTCTCTTTTGGACAATTTCTGCTGGGGAAACCCAATATTGTCCGAGAACAATCCGGACGGGGATTTTAAAATGGCTCAGCTTGTTCGGGCTGCAAAAGGATGTTATGACGTTGCTGTAAAATACGGAACTCCGTTCATTTCCGGTAAAGACAGTTTCCATAATGAATATGAAATCGATGAGAAAACAATTACAATACCCCCTACCCTGCTTATATCTGCTATAGGAATTATCGATAATATTGAAACTGCGGTTTCAATGGATGCCAAAAAAGACGGCGACCTTGTATATATTATAGGTGAAACACTTAGCGAACTGGGAGGGTCTCAATATTACCATAAGAAAGGATTTCTGGGGAATAATGTACCAAAGGTTAATCCGGCTTCGGCAAAGAAGATTTATAAAGCATTGAACCGGATTACAAATAAAAAACTCGCTGCATCAATTCACGACTGTTCTGATGGCGGACTGGCTGTTGCACTTGCAGAAACTGCATTTGCCGGTGGACTGGGAATGAAAGTCTCATTAAGAGACGTACCTGCTGATACTAAAAGAAATGACTTTATTCTTTTTTCTGAATCAAACAGCAGATTTGTTGTAACTATCCATCCGGAGAATAAGGTATCTTTTGAAAAAATTTTTAATGGGTGTGTATTTTCACACATCGGATATGTTACAAAAGAGAAACAGTTTATTATCAAAGGAACAAATAGAAAGATAATAATATCTAAACCAATTAAAACCCTTAAAGAAGCCTGGAAGAAGACATTAAGATGGTAAAAAAGAAACCCAAAGCATTAGTACTTTTGACGGCAGGAACAAACTGTGATTTGGAAACAGAATATGCATTGAATCTTGCCGGTGCTCAAGCCGAAAAGGTGCATATTAATGATTTTATTGCTAAAAAGAGAAAACTAAAGGAATACCAAATTTTGACGATACCCGGTGGATTTTCATTCGGGGATGATATAGCTGCCGGGAAGGTACTGGCAAATAAGATTAAATTCAAATTAGAGAAACAGATAGAATCTTTTGTTAAAGATAAAAAACCCGTTATCGGAATCTGTAACGGATTTCAGGTACTTGTTAAACTTGGCTTTTTACCGGACATATACAAAAAACTTGACCAGGAAGTTACTCTTGCTATCAACAATACCGGAAAGTTTGAAGACATGTGGATATATCTTAAAGCAAATAAAAGAGCAAAGTGTATATTTACGGAAGGTATTGATAAAGTAATATATCTCCCGATTGCTCATGGTGAAGGCAGGTTTATCTCAAAAGACCAAAGTATCGATAATATTATAAAAAAACAGAATCTTATTGTTTTTCAATACTGCAGCAGTAGTGGGAACATCAATTTTAATTCAAATCCCAACGGGTCTGAAAATAATATTGCTGGAATATGCAATACTGGCGGCACAATTTTGGGTATGATGCCGCATCCGGAAAGATTTATTACAAAACATCAGCACCCCAGATGGACAAGAGAGGACCTGCCTGATGAGGGAGATGGACTTTTAATATTTAAAAATACTGTAAATTATGTCGCAAATGGATTATAAAAGAGCCGGTGTTGATATCGACAAGGCAGATAAGATTGTCGATAAAATTAAAGAGATTGCTCATAAAAAAGATAAAAATGTTATTGGCGGAATAGGAGATTTTGGTGCTCTTTACAAGTTTGGTGACTCTATTCTCGTTTCCGGCACGGACGGTGTAGGAACGAAACTGAAAGTGGCGTTTCTGATGGATAAGCATGATACCGTCGGCATTGACCTTGTTGCAATGAATGTGAATGATATTATTACAAAAGGGGCAAAACCTCTCTTTTTCCTTGACTACATTTCATCGGGAAAGCTTAAACCGGAAACTATTGAAGAACTGATCGCCGGAATTGTCAAGGGCTGCGATGAAGCAGGATGTTCGCTTATTGGCGGTGAGACTGCAGAGATGCCTGATTTTTATTCAGAGAATGAATATGACCTCGCCGGATTTATTGTCGGTGCGGTAAAAGCCGAT
>JAUVVT010000374.1 GCA_030604505.1 bacterium
GAAAGGGCTATAATTGCAATCTCCGTTGTGCCGCCTCCAATATCTATTAACATATTCCCTACCGGCTGCTGGATTTCAATTCCAACACCTATAGCAGCCGCCATCGGTTCAGAAACAAGATAAACCTCTCTTGCTCCGGCGTGCTCGGCAGAATCCCTCACCGCTCTCTTTTCTACTTCTGTAATCCCTGAAGGAACACTTACTATAATCCTTGGATGAATGAACCTGTTGGTCTGAACACGCTTGATAAATGACCGCAGCATATCTTCTGTAATCTCAAAATCTGCAATTACTCCATCTTTTAACGGTCTGACTGTTAATATCTCATCAGGAGTCCTGCCCAGCATCTCTCTCGCATCCTTACCTATTGCAACTATTGTATTATCGTGCTTGCTGACAGCAACTATTGACGGCTCATTGACGATTATCCCCTTTCCCTTTACATATACAAGGGTATTTGCCGTACCAAGGTCAATTGCTATATCGTTTGAAAACCAATCTAATAAGGACATTGTTCCTCCGCTTAATGTCTGAATTGTCTAAAACCCGTAAAAATCATTGTTAAATTATATTTGTCCGCTGCCTCAATAACCTCTTTATCTCTTATAGAACCACCAGGCTGAATCACTGCTGTTGCTCCTGTCTTTGCAATTAGCTCAATACTATCGCTAAACGGGAAAAAGGCATCTGATGAAACTGCCGATTCTTCAAGAGACAAATTCGACTTTTCCGCTTTTCTAATTGCAATCTCACAGGAATCAACCCTCGACATCTGTCCTGCTCCTATTCCGAGTGTTTTGTCTTTTGCGGTAAATATTACTGCATTTGATTTTACATATTTTATTATTCTCCAGCCGAATAACATTGCCTCCATTTCTGATTCGCTCGGCTGGCGCTTCGTCACAATCTCTAATGCATTAATATCTATTTTATATCTGTTATATTCTTGGACCAAAAAACCGCCTCTTATCTTTTTTAAATCAAAATCAAACTTCCCCACACCACTCCCCGAAACTCCCGTTTTCCTTTTCAGCAAAATAAGTTTTTTCTTTTTGGTAAGAACTTCTAAAGCATCTTCATCAAAATCAGGTGCCACAACAATTTCAATAAACATCTTTCCTAATTTCTCTGCTGTGTTCTTATCTACATTTCTGTTAAACGCAAAAATCCCTCCGAATGCCGAAACAGGGTCACATTCAAGAGCTTTATCAAAAGAGAGACTTATCTCCTCATCAATACCTACCCCACACGGATTGGTATGTTTAATTATTGCAGTGCACGGCAATTCAAAGTCTTCCGCTATATTTAACGCTCCTTCTAAATCGATAAGATTGTTAAATGACAGCTCCTTTCCGTGAATCTGCTCATAATTAAACAATCCTGAATCTAATTCGGATTCCGTAAACAGCGATGCTTTTTGATGGGGGTTCTCACCATATCTCAAATCTTTGACTTTAACCAAATTCATATTTATCTTTTCCGGAAAAATTTTATCATTCTCTTTTTTCCCCGCAAAAAAATCTGATATAATTCTATCATACTCGGACGTTTTTACAAAAACATCCCCCGCAAGCTTTAAACTTGTAGTTTCTGAAATTTTCCCATCGTTTTCCTTCATTTCTTCAAGGATTTCGGAATAAACATCGGGAGAAAGGACGGGAACAACATTTTCATAATTCTTTGAAGCAGACCTCAAGGCTGACGGACCACCGATATCAATCTGCTCAACAGCTTCCTCAAGTTTCAAATCCTTCTGCTTTATCGCCTCTTCAAAAGGATAAAAATTGATTACCACCATATCAATCGGCAGTATACCTGCTTTCTTAATATCCTCCCGGTGAGACTCAGAATCCCTCTTCGCAAGTATCCCGCCGAATATCAGCGGATGCAAGGTCTTTACCCTCCCGCCAAGTATCTCTGGAAAATCAGTAACTTCGGAAACCTGCTTTACTTCAACACCTTCTTTTCTCAGTAATTCAAACGTCCCACCAGTGGAAATAATTTCAACTCCAATCTCCCTCAATCCTTTAGCAAATTCAACAACGCCTGTCTTATCCGATACACTGATAAGAGTTCTTTTAACCTCAAACATCCTATCTTTTTATATTATTTGAAGTAATGTCAAAAATATTATTAATTAAAAACCTCTTGTAAATTTTGATAATCTCATTATTTTTCGCAATCATATATGAATTATCAAATAGTAAAATTTATGTATGAACTTCTCTCTGTAATTCCGAATTCTGTGCTGAACTTGATTCAGTATTGTTTCGGAATCTATTGTTTATTAATTATATAGATGCTGCCACAAAGTGGTCACTTTGTGAAAATAAATTCATTATGACCAGTATTTAAGACAAATGTAAAAATGTAACTTATTGCATATATTGCAAATTTACAAAAGTTTTATTGATTACATTATTTAAATCCCTTTATTCCCTCTTGGCTATTGGCTTTTCTCCTATACAACAAGGTTTTCATCGAAGGATATACACATACTCTCTGTATTCATAGTAGTTCTAATACCCACTGGTATTGTGATTTTACTCCTTATATGTCCAAACGAAACATCTTTAATCACAGGAATATCAAGGCTGTTCCCGATTTCATTTATAATATCATCAACAGTTGTATTACCGTTTTTTGGTTCGCAATCAATAAACCTTCCAAATATCAGACCCTTAATCTCTTCAAAAACACCATTTAACCTTAATTGACTGAGATACCTATCGATACGATACGGCTCTTCGTTGACATCTTCCAGAAAAATTATTGTATCTCGTAAGTCGGGCAGATAATCGCTGCCCAATAATGAAGAAAATACCGATAAACAGCCACCCACGATAATTCCGGCTGCCTTCCCGCCAGTAATAATGTTATCTTCAGAGATATTTATCTTATATGTATTATCCTTTTTTGAAATAATTTTTAACAAATTGTCAAAAGCCGAATAATCTATTTCATCATCCTTATCCGCGGCAGCAAAAGGACCGTAAAATGTTACAAGACCGGTTTTTGTAAAAATCGAATTCTCCAAAGCTGTTAAATCACTATATCCTACAAATATCTTTGGATTATTCTCTATTAATTCAAAATCAACAAGGTTCAAAATCTTAATACTTCCAAAACCGCCTCTTGAACAAAAGATTGCCTTAATCGAGCCATCATCGAAAAAACTATGTAAATCGGATACCCTATCTTCATTGGTACCAGCAAGATAACCCATTTCGCCGTAAATATGCTTTCCAAGTCTTACATCAAATCCAAGCCTC
>JAUVVT010000113.1 GCA_030604505.1 bacterium
AAAGATTGAAAATAACTATAAATAATTTAAATTTTTTAATATGAAAAAAACAACAATATTTTTAAAAGAATTCCTCTTTATACTCTTGTGTATTGTTTATTTTTCAGATTCAATCTTTGGGCAGACAAATCCATTGTTGAAATTTAAATCAAAGCTTAAAGTAAGCGGAGAAATTGATAACAACATTGGTGAAGATTATAAACAAAGTATATCCGATAAAGCTTTAAAACTATTTACGAACACGGAAGCGAGTGGTTTACTACCAAAAAATACCTATTACAAAGTTACTATGAATGGAGGATTAAGAGCATATTCAGTATATCAAAGAGAGAATAGATTCATAGGCAATGTTACAGGCTCTCTTTCAAAGTTACTTATAGGTAATATCCTTCTTGGAATTAACGGTACACTTTTCTATGATAAATATAACGACAATTCAAGAAATAATAATTCCTATCTTGGTGAAGGATTTATATCCATTCCAAAGAGAATCATTTTTATAGGTGATATTGACCTATATTACCAAAATTTTGATACGAATTATAAATACAATAAGTTCTTTAACTTCACCGAATCCCGATATTTCATATCAATAGGCAGGAAAATCAACAGCCGTACTTCTTTCTCGGTTTTTACAAGACTGGGCAAAATGGATTACGAAAGAAATGCTTTCGAAAAGAAGAGCGAAAACAATTTTTATTATAAAGATGAATTTCAATGCGACCGGTCAAGTGATATCGGAATTAACTTACAATACTTCAGAAAATTCCTGATTCAGGCAATACTGCTGCACAGAAATAATATTTCAAATAGTTACGGTTTCTCTTTTATCGAAAAGAGATTGAGCGTAATTTTTGGAAGAAAGATATTCAGAAACTATATGATGAAATTATATTTTGACCTTGAATCGAAAAGATATAAAGACCCGAGTGAAATCTTTATTATTGTTGATTTAAACGAAGATAAAGAACAGGATAACAGAAGTATTGTAGAGCTTTCAAGAAACATTAATGAAAATATTGATTTCGAAGTCAGATTTGAATGGTGCAGGAATGAATCAAGATTTCGGAATTTATATTACAGTAAATATTTATTTTCAACCGGATTTTCATATAAATTCTACTAATACCCAAATTTTTGAAAAGCATCCCCTCCCAAGAAAATTACTAATCGATTGTTTTTTTATGAAATAGTGTGATAAATTATAAAATAAATCAACAGAATTCCGGATATTTTCCTCTATAAAGTTAATACGAGAGATATCGGTTTAAAATAAATTTCGCCTGAAATTTTCCAATAGTAAAACTGTTGGTTATTTAAAGTATCTTTTAGACCCTGTTTTTTTAAGACAGGATTAATAATATATTTTAATATTTAACTTGAAAAATAATAAAATATTATTTATCTTTTAACACTAAAATTTTTAATTAGAAAGATATTCGAATGGAAATTTTGTCAAATATTGAGAAACCTTCTGATATTAGGCATCTTAATGCGGAAGAATTAAAAAAGTTATGTGCAGAGATAAGAGAATATTTGATTTCAGTTATTCCATCGACAGGTGGTCACTTTGCCTCAAGCTTAGGTGTAGTGGAATTAACAGTTGCACTTCATTATATCTATAATACTCCAAAAGATAAGATTGTGTGGGATGTAGGACATCAAGGATATGTTCATAAAATTATAACCGAAAGAAAAGATGCACTTAAAACTATCAGAAAATGGGGAGGAATAAGTGGATTTTTAAAAAGGGATGAAAGCGAATTTGATGTTTTTGGTGCAGGGCATGCAAGTACCGCTATATCCGCTGCTATCGGTATTGCTGCTGCAAGAGACCTGGATAACGAAGACTATAAAGTAATTGCAGTAGTTGGTGACGGTGGAATGACAGGCGGATTATCATTTGAAGGACTTAATAATGCAGGGATGCTGCAAAAGGATATTACCGTTATATTAAATGATAACAGTATGTCAATCTCTCCCAATGTAGGCGCTATGTCCCACTATCTGACAAGCATCAAAACTGCTCCTTTATTCAATAAAATAAAAAATGAAGTTTGGGACCTTACTGGTAAGATTCCTAAGGTTACTAATAAAATCCGACTTCTGGTTCAACGAATAGAAGATAGTTTGAAACGTCTTATCGTTCCCGGAATGTGGTTCGAAGACCTTGGATTTAAATATATAGGACCAATAGATGGTCACGATATAGAAGAACTGCTCTCTTTTTTGTATAGAGCAAAAGGAATGAAAGGTCCAATTCTTATACATGTACTCACCAAAAAAGGAAAAGGATACAGTTTTGCAGAAGAAGACCCCTGCAAATATCACGGTGTAGCTCCTAATTCTGATGATAATGGATTTGAAGAGAAAAATAACTCCCCGTCTTACTCAGAGGTTTTTGGTGACACAATTACCGAAATCGCCGAAAAGAATGAAAAAGTTTGTGCAGTTACAGCTGCTATGGCAGAAGGGACAAATCTATCTGGATTCAGAGAAAGATTCCCGGAAAGATTTTTTGATGTCGGTATTGCTGAATCTCATGCTGTTATATTTTCGGCAGGGCTTTGTCTGGAAGGCCTCAGACCTGTATTTGCAATTTATTCCACATTTTTACAAAGAAGTTTTGATCAAATTATTCACGATGTTGCTCTACAGTCTCTTCCTGTTGTATTCGCAATAGATAGAGCGGGGCTATCTGGTGAAGATGGACCTACGCATCACGGGTGCTATGATATATCATTTTTATGCACTTCTCCGAATATAATTATTTCTGCTCCAAAAGACGGCAATGAACTGGTAGACTTGCTTCATACAGCAGTCAATCAGGATAAACTTCCGTTTGCCGTGCGGTATCCTAAAGAAATTGCACCAAATTATGATAAAAATCACATTCCAAGCTTAATTGAGATTGGTTCATGGGAAAAAATATCAGAGGGAAACGAAATCGCTTTACTTGCGGTTGGGTCAATGGTAGAAACAGCGTTAAAAACAGCTGAGTTATTGACCAAAGAAGGAATATCAACCGGTGTAATTAACTGCCGGTTTATAAAACCATTTGATAAATTGATGCTTTCAGAGCTTTCGCAAGTCTATAAGTATATTATCACTATTGAAGAAAATTCTGTTATAGGAGGATTTGGAAGTATTGTTTCACAGTATTTAATTGAAAAGGGTCTTAATAACAGCAATATTTATAACTTCGGTATAAAAGATGAATTTATAACCCACGGTTCGAGAGAAGAATTACTTGAATTTGTAGGGCTAACTGCCATAAAACTGCAAAACAAAATTGTTAAGATATTAAACAAAGAAAAAAGTTTAATTTAGAAGGTATAAAGAGGCACAGAGGTACAAAGTAAATGGGTGAATTGGTAAATGAGTAAATCTATTTATTCATTCACTCATATACCTATTTACTTATTTCCTCTGCGTCTCTGCGGCGAAAGGATAAGAAATATGGGCGAAGATTATAACAAAGTAATAATAATCGGTTCAGGTCCTGCTGGTTATACTGCAGCTATTTATACCTCAAGGGCGAATTTAGAACCACTATTAATTGAAGGAAATCAGCCGGGCGGTCAGCTTATGATTACTACAGAGGTTGATAATTATCCCGGATTTTCTAAAGGAATACAGGGACCTCAATTAATGGCAGAGATGAAAGCCCAGTCTGAAAGATTTGGAACAAAGTTTATTTCCGGTGAAGCTGACGAGGTTGATTTTTCAAATAAATCCTTCAGTATAACGGTAAATAAAAAAGTTTATAAGGCAGATTCAGTCATTATAGCATCAGGAGCATCTGCCAGATTTTTAGGTCTTGAATCCGAAAAAAAATTAATGGGATATGGCGTATCTGCCTGTGCTACGTGTGATGGATTCTTTTACAAAGATAAGAAGGTACTTGTTGTTGGCGGCGGTGATACTGCTATGGAAGAATCAATATTTCTTACTAAGTTTGCTTCAAAAGTGAAAATAGTTCATAGAAGAGACCAGCTTCGCGCATCAAAGTTTATGCAGGAAAAGGTGTTCAAAAATGAAAAAATAGATTTTATATGGGATTCTGTTATTGAAGAAATATTTGGTGAAAAAGAGACGGGTGTGACCGGTGTAAAATTGAAAAACGTGAAAACCGGTGAGATTTCTGAAAAAAAATGTGATGGTGTATTTATTGCTATTGGACACAGCCCGAATACTAAAAGATTTGAAAATAAACTGGAAATGGACGAGAAGGGATACATTTTAGTAAATAATGGAACACAAACCAGCATAAAGGGAGTGTTTGCTGCGGGAGACGTTGTAGATAAAGTATATAGACAGGCAGTTACTGCAGCAGGTTCAGGGTGTATAGCTGCTTTGGATGTTGAAAGATATCTCGAAAGCTTATAGTAACAAAAAATATTGTAAAGTCCGTTTCAAATCCTGACCAGGATAAAAAAATCTAAATTTCCCCGGTTTTTTTATCATTTTATTGAAAGAAAAATCAATTTCTATCAATCATATAATTTAGAGATACTTTTTCTGTTAAGATGATGAGGCAAAAAGTAGATTCCCGATTTTGCGGGAATGACATTTTTTTTATCTTTTGTTAACATAAGTCCATATTTTACAATTATACTCATTTTCACTATTGCATTTTATTAAAAAAAGTAAGTTTTGGGAGGATTCAAATTATGGAAAAAGAAAAAAACAATTCTTCGAGAAAAAGGAAATCAAAGATTAAAAAGTTAAAAAGGTCAAGAAAGAATAAACATATATTAGGTGTATGTGGGGGAGCAGCAGAATATTTTAATATGGATGCCACGATTATAAGAATTTTGTGGGTAGTTTCGATCTTTTTTGGAGGGGCTGGCTTGATAGCCTATCTGGCTGCTGCTGTATTAATGCCCAAATCCGAAGAAGATGAAACCGCAGAAGAAATAGTAAGCGAAAGCAGTAATATAGAGCTTATTCTGGGGGGAATATTAATAATTTTGGGTCTTTTTTCTTTGTCTAATCTATTCCATTTTATTGATTTTAATTTCAGAGGACATGAATTTTTTCGGTTTATGTATTTACCGTGGCATTTAATTCAGCCGCTGCTGCTGATATTTCTTGGATTGTACATTGCTCTTGGAAATATCAAAAAAACAAGAACACTTGAAAAACTAAAAAGAAAAAAATTATTTCGTTCTAAAACAGATAGAATGGTCTTGGGGGTTTGTAGTGGGCTTGGAAAATATCTAAATTTAGATCCTACATTTATCAGAATTGTCTGGGTCGTGGTTAGTATTATTTCCGGAGTAATCCTGGGGATTATAGTATATCTTCTGTTTGTTCTGATTGTTCCTGAACAAAAAAATTAGGAACTATGACACAATTCTATCTTCTCAAAAATCAATTTTATATTCTTTATAAATATTTATCTTTTTCTTGGTTGAAAGTTTTGATAGATCTTTCTTCTTTATCAAAAAGCCCCATTTTTCTATAATTTTCTTTAGCACGCTGTTTGCTTCATCAAGATTATCAAATCTACTTTTATTCTTGTTTTCAAAGTATTCTTCAATTTTAACTGACTGGAAAGCATAAAAGTCGTCAAAAGACTTTGTAGGAGACTTGGGCAGTCCATATTCATTTGCAAACTTTTTCAAATTTTCTTCAGCAAGTTTTTGGTCCGGGTTAAGTTTAAGAGCCTTGTCCCAGGCTCTGAATGCATCAAATCTCAAATTTAATTTCCAAAAGGCAGACCCGAGACTTTGGTAATATTCAGAAAGCTCGGTTTTCGCATCTTCAGATTGATATTCTATTGCCTTTTGAATCAATAACATCGATTCTTTGTAATCTCTTTCTTTTCCCGCCCGTATACCGGAAAAATAGAGCGCCTCCGGGTAATTAGGATTAATTTTAAACACTTTTTTTAATAATTCTTTCGATTCGTCCGTTTTACCGGCTGCATCTTTTATTATGCTCATTAGTGTCATTATTTGAAGGTCGTTAGGATGTGATTCTAATATCTTCTCTGCATACCTTAAGGCATCGTCCAATTTTCCCGAAGCATAACACTCAATTGACTTTTTTAGATTTTCTTCTCTTTTTAATTTCATCTTTCAGCCTTTTTTATTTGAAAAATATTCTTAAAATTACTGCTTTAAAAAAGGAAGATAGCAAATGTCATCAGTAAAGAAAATTTATAATTATTTCACTCCTCTGAATCCCATAATACTCCTTTCGTGCAATGGTAATTGAGTTGCCCCTGTAACTGCATCCAAAGCAGATGTCATTGACATCCATGACCCCCCTCGTATCATACGATAGCCATCTAAACCCGCATGAAATGAAGTTGCATACCAATCTTGTGTCCATTCTGCAACATTAC
>JAUVVT010000410.1 GCA_030604505.1 bacterium
ATCGTACCATCTTTTATCATTTCCATTGCTTTTAAATAATGCGGGCTGTATCTTCTCTGCATACCAACCTGAAACTTCAGTTTAGTCTCTTTTACTTTTTCAACAATATCTTTGCACTGTTTAATACTATGTGCGAGGGTTTTTTCGCAGAACACATGTCTTCCCGTATCAAGTGCATCAACCGACATAACTGAATGAAGATACGGAGGTGTTGCAATAATAACACAATCAATATCTTTCTGTTCGAGCAGATTTCTGTAATCGGTATATTCTTTTGCCTGTGGACCTGCAAGTTCTTTACCGGCGGCTAAATGAGATGGTATATCATCACAGACTGCGGTTATTATTACATTTTTTTCCACGCCCACGAATGAGCGCAGCAGCCCACACCCGCGGCTTCCCGGTCCTATCATCCCAATTCTTATAAGGTCGCTCGGCGTATATTTTGGTTTCAAACTCGGAAATCCCGGTTTCACCAGACTAATCGAAGCTCCCGCAACAGCTGCCGAACCAATAAACTTCCTTCTCGATATCTTTTTGTTACCAGACATTTGTTGCCTCCTATTATTTTAATTAAGCTGTGCTTTTATTTAAACTTTATCGCTGATTTCACAGATTTTTAAAATAGAATAATTATTCTTTTATTTTTCCAATAATCTTAAAATCATCAAACCCGGCTGTATCGTCAAAAGAACCGACGCCGATTCTGCCGGATTTGAATGTTTTATCTACAGCGGTCATCACCGGAAATTCAAAATCATCAATATATACTTCAATAAGACCGCTTTCTATGTGGCGCCGGATACGGATATTGTGAAATTCTTTGTCCTTTAATCTTGGGATACTTTCACCGGAAAGAATCGGTTTTCTATCTTCACCATTCACAATCAGGATAGAATTGTGACTCCTGTCGTGAATATTTGAAATATGGGCATAGTAGAAATGAGTATCATCCTGATAGCCAAAAACGATTATTACATCCCGCCCTTTTCTTTCAACGGTTCTTAAACACTTTGCTTTCAGCGTCATCGTGAAATCAGTAACTTCCAAATCCCTTATTAATGAAAACTCCACGGGTCTCCGAATCGGAGTGTTTAAATCTGCAGGTGTTTTAAGATGATAATAATAATTGTTACCTTCTTTTACTACCTCCCACTTTTCAGGGTCATTGGGCTGCCAGTTTTCTGTTATAGGGTTCTCAAAGTTTTCAAAAAACTCTTTTAATTTTGTTTGTGAAAAATTTACTGAAGCAGAAAACAATAAAATAATAACAGATAATATAATAAGATTATTTTTCATTTTATTAAACCGAAAAAATTCTCTATATTTAATTAATTTTTTAAATATATAAAATAAAAAATTAAATGCAATTAAATAATGTCAAATTTCCTTCCAAGCCGATGATAAATCGGAAAAAAATACTAAATTTTTTTAATTTTTTGTAACATTTTCGGATTTTATTTCGTCTTATATATTAGACAATGAAAAAAATAAGATATAAGAAAGCTGTAATCGATTACAAGGATATTATATATAATCAGGCATTTTATTTTACAGGGAACAAAGAAGATGCAGAGGATATTACTCAGGAAGTTTTGCTGAGACTCTGGCATCATTTTAATAATATAAAACGAACTTCACTGAAAGCATGGATAATGAAGGTTACTCGTAATTTATGTATCGATTACAGCCGCAGGAAAAAGGAAGTTTTTCTGATGGCGGTTAACGATAACGACCGCGAAAGCACTATCTGGGAAAATTTACCGGATGAGCGGTCAAATCCCGAAAATGAGGTAATAAACATTGACCTAAAAGAACATATTGCAAAAACTATTAAGCGTCTGCCTGAGAAAATCGGTAATATTGTTATTATGCGTGATATTCAGGATCTAAAATATGAGCAAATTGCAGAAGTAATGGAACTGCCGCTGAACTCTGTCAAAGTTTATCTTCATCGTGGAAGAAAGCTTTTATTGAAGAATTTATCACATTATTATAAAAATTATAAAAGTGATTTTAATCTGGAGTAATTATTATGAACTGTCAGGAATTTGATAAATTAATAGTCGATTATATTGAGGGAGACTTAGCCTCAAACCAAAATAAAGCCGTAGAAGACCATTTGCAGCATTGTAATAAATGTAAAATTGCATTTGAAAATTATAATGAAATTATTCTAAATACAAACCGACTTCCAAACTTCAGATGTCCTGATACAGTGATTGAAAAGGTATATAGCTCTATACCCGCAAAAAAGAGAATGATTCCGAAACTAACAGAAATATACTGGAATATTTCAGGGAGCTTATCATGGAAAATAAGGTATGCGGTCGCAGCTGCGGCAGTGGTTTTGACTGTTCTTATATTTTATCCGAGCGGCGAAAAACCCGGGTATGACCAGCAAATCTATACGGCAGAAGAAATTGAAAAGGCAAAAAGAGATGTCGAAATAGCATTTGGTTATCTTCGATACAGCGCTTTAAAAGCCGAGAGCGCAGTTGAAACACATGTTATTAAAGAGCCTCTGAATAAATCATTTAAAATAACAATAAATAATATACTTAAACCGTTATTTAATGGAGGATAAATTATGAAAAAACTAATATTTTTACTTATAATTCCCGTTTTATTCGGATATTTTGTGCCATACTCATCGGCGCAGGAATATGAGGATTTTAAAGGTGCCCCCGGCTATATAGATTTTGATAACTTCAGTTTCTTAAAAGATAAAGAAAAGAAGGTAGAAGTTTCTATCAAACCCCCTTTATTAAAATTCATTTCTAAGGCTGCGTTTAAAGAAGACCCGGAATTATCAGAGTTACTGGAGAACCTGCAATTAATTAAGGTAGATGTCTTTGATATAGATAAAACAGAAATCGACGAAATCAAATCTATTATTAAAAGTATATCAAAAGAGTTGGAAGCAAAAAACTGGGAAA
>JAUVVT010000257.1 GCA_030604505.1 bacterium
CCCATGTCTCCCTGAAATAATTTTATAAAAAAATCGAAATACTGTATATGGAGCTCTCTGTTAAGCCCCAATGATTCTCTCAGAGCTTCTATATCCGCCGGCATTGCCGATTCTCCGAGCATTATTCTTGCGGGGTCGCCGGGAACAAGGTGTATTATCAGAAATACTATCGTTATAACACCCAATAGTACCGGTATCAGTCCTATAATTCGTCTTTTTAGAAATGTTTTCATTTGAGTTTTACAGTAATAATTAGAACTTTAGCAAATTTTATTTTGTTTTCATAAACTTGGTTAATATTGAGATTTTAACATACAGATTGCCACCTCATCCCACGTATTCCCGAGGTGTCAGGACAGGTCGGGGGACACATCTAAGCTCCCCTTCAGTCCCCCTTTGGTAAAGGGGGAATTTTTTTTATGAAAGGATAACCCAAGGGTTGTACTTTCAGGTTAAAAAGATAAATTTTTTGGACTTTTTGCCGTTTTATATTTAAAAATAAAGCAATATTAATTTAGCCACCATATATCTTTTATCGATACAAGGTCACCTGCGGGGAACATTACGAATCCGTTTAAATTTTTGTTCATTACAGCCACATTGATTTTATACCACAGGCCTATATATGGCAGGTCTTCTGAAAGAATTTTCTGTATTATATAATAATAGCTTTTTCTTTTATTCTTGTCAAGTTCTTTTCTTGCTGCTTCTAACAAATTATCGAGCCGGTCGTTAAAATAATTATTTCTGTGTTCACCTGAAGAATGAAACATTTTATATAAGATATCCGGGTCGTTTATGCCGACCCATTTCAATGAATACATATCAAATCTTGAACTTTTTATATCGTCGAGCAGTTTTGCAAATTCGCAGGATTCTATAATTAGATTAATTCCGATGTTCTTCAGGTAATTCTGTATTATCTGTGCCTTCTGTCTGCTTTGTTGATTCAGACTGTTGCATTTATATTTCATCGAAAACCTGTAACGGGGACCATCACCATCGGGGTCTATAAGTCCCGCATTATCAAGCAATTGTTTTGATTTTTCCGGTCTGTAGTCATATTTTGTAACGTCAGGATTATATGCCCAGTTTGCCAGTGAAAGGGGGCTGTCTGCTTTTTCGCCAAGACTATTGAGCATTGTTTTAATCATTTCTTCTCTATTAACAGCATACGCTAAAGCTTTTCTTACATCCTTATTTTTTAAGTATTTGTTTTTTAAGTTTAATCCTATATATTCGTATATAACGCCGGTGCGTTTTATAACCTTCAAATTTGAATTTTTTTCGAAACTGTCGAGATATTCCGGTGGAAAATCATTTATCAAAAAATCGATTTCGCCGGTTTTGATAGAAAGCAGTCTTGTAGTTGCATCCGGAATTATTCTGTATATCAGTCTTTTGATTTTCGGTTTATTTCCATAATATTTATCAAAGGGCTCCAAGACTACTCTGTCATCCTGTTTCCATTCGACAAATTTAAATGGTCCACATCCGACCGGATTTAGTCCGAAATCTCTGCCAGATTTTTCAGCAATATGTTTCGGTACAATTCCTATTATTGTATTGCTTAAGAAAGGTGCGTTTGGTTTTTTTAGTTTGAATTTTACTGTATATCTGTCCGGGGTAGTAATCTCCACGATATCTTCATAAGCATATCCCAATGGAGAACCAAAGTTTGGATTACGTGCACATTCAAAGGTATATTTTACATCTTCTGATGTAAGTTCACTTCCATCGTGAAAATAGACATTTTTTTTTAGATGAAATATATATGTTTTATTGTCCGGCATTTCCCAAGAATAAGCAATATCCGGCATAACAGATGAGAGAGTATCTTTTTGGACCAGGAACCTGAACACCTGTTCAACTATTCTGTATGATGATTCATCGCTTCCGAGGCGAGGATCAAGGGTCATCGGATTTGAAGCAAGCGAGATCCTAATTTCATTTTTTACCTGTGACTTATTATTTTTTCCACTACAATTTATATTTAATATATTAATAATTAATAATATAGGGAGTATAATTCTTAAAGAAGATTTATTTTTTAGAATTTTTTGATATTTAAACATAATATTTCATTTGACAATTGGGAGATTTTTATTTATATTTATATATAATAAAATTTACATAAACGAAAAGCGGAAACGATGGCACTTAGTAAATCTGCGAAAAAGATAATAGGAACCAGTAAAAAAGAGAATTTAAGAAATCGAAGTTATATTTCGATGATGAGAACTTCGATAAAAAATGTATCATCTTCTAAAAAGAAAGAAGAAGCTGAGGAACATTTAAGGACAACGGTTTCAATTTTAGATAAACTTGCTGCAAAGAGAATTATTCACAAGAATAAGGCAGCAAATAAGAAGTCAAAGTTAGTTAGGTTAGTTAATTCTCTTACATAGAAAGTTTTTATTTACAGTTATACCGGACAATTTACTTGTGAGAAGATATGTCCCCCGATATCTATCATAGGTAATATTTGTCCGGTTTTTTATTTTCCCATACCCACTCTTTGTGCTTTTTGGAATATTTTTCCTTCTGTTTTAATTTCAGGTGCAATGATAATTTCGGTTAGCTGCATTTCGTTTATATTTGCTGCTCCGATGTTTCCCATAGATGTTTCTAAAGCTCCCACGATGTTTTGTGTTCCATCATCCATTTCAGCAGGTCCATAGAGGATTTGTTCGAGTGTTCCTGTTGTTCCCACATATATTCTCGTTCCTCTCGGGAGATTTGAATGAGGAGTTGCCATTCCCCAATGGTATCCTTTCCCGGGGGCTTCTTCAGCTTTAGCGAATGCGGAGCCGACCATTACTGCGTCAGCGCCGCAAGCAAATGCTTTGCATATATCACCGCCTGTTGACATACCGCCATCTGTTATGATTGGCACATATCGGTTTGTTTTTTTGAAATAAATTTCTCGTGCGGCAGCACAATCGATTGTAGCTGTTACCTGGGGGACACCTATTCCCAGAACTCCTCTTGTTGTGCAGGCAGCACCGGGTCCCACGCCTATAAGTAAAGCATCTATGCCTGTCTGCATCAGTTCAAGAGACTGCTTATACGTTACACAATTTCCTACTATAACGGGTATATTCATTTTTTTGCAAAACTTCTCAAAGTTGAGAACTTTATATTCTGTTGAAATGTGATGTACGGTTGTTACTGTAGATTGAACTACAAATATATCAGCTCCAGCTTCTTCTGCAATTTTTCCGAATCTTTCTGCCCTCTGGGGGATTGCAGAAACAACAGCAGGTGCATCTGCAGATTTTGTTTCTTCTATTCTTTTTGATATTAGTTTTTCCTTAATCTCTTCCTGATAAATTTCCTGCAGTAACTGAGTAACATCCTCAGAGCTTGCTTTTGCTATTTTTTTATAAATTTCTTTCGGGTCTTTATATCTTGTTTGTATACCTTCGAGATTGAGCACTGCAAGACCGCCCAATTTTCCCATCGTGATTGCAAACTTTGTATCGACAACGCCGTCCATTGCGGCTGCTAATACGGGAATTTCATATTTCTTTCCTTTCAATTCCCATGTTATATCAACCTCATTAGGATTAATTGTCTTTTCCCCAGGAATAAGGGCTATTTCATCAAATCCATAAGCTCGCCGGGCTTTTCTTCCTCTTCCTAAAAATAGTCCCATATCTATTCTCCCATATTATTAGTTAATAAGATTTACAATTTACGATTTTAGATTTGCGAATAATTAATAGCTGTTAGCTATTAGTTTATTCTTTTTTTTTTAAATAAATAAACTATTTTCCGAAAATTTTTAATATTAGATATAACAATATGCTTATCAAGACACCCGTAGTCAAAGGGAAATAAAAGGTAAAATTATCTTTTTTAATATGTATGTCGCCGGGGAATCTGCCAATATACGGTATTTTATGAGCACAAAGAATTACAATGCCGGCAAGAATTATCACGATGCCAAGTACAATTAAAATTTTTCCTATTGATGGAACAAACGGATCCATTTTTAAAACTTTTAATTAATTGATAAAACTACAGGGGCACCAATTTTAACATCAAGGACTTCGGCTGCGCTGCCCAGATAGACTGTTATTTCCAGATAACCGCTGCTCCCGAAAACAGCGGATGGTTTTTTTTTATCTCCTTCTGAATAAAATTCGGATATTCCTTCTATATTATACCCTTTTATGTTAATCGAGACATCATTTTTATAAAAATTTTCAGGCAAATCACTTTTTTTTATATTTGTAATTATATTGCCGAACCGGTCACAATAGATTACCTTTCCAGTGATTTCGTTTTTTGTTTTTTCTGGTTCAAAAGCTTCACCTTTAATGTAATCGAATACCTGGGGTCCGAATTTTTCCAAATCAATCCCGAGGGATATATGGGCTGCAACCGGTGCAAAAATATCTCTTCCGTGAAATGTCGAACTCACCGGTTCAAGAAA
>JAUVVT010000192.1 GCA_030604505.1 bacterium
ACATTAGGAGAAATATACATTGAGAAGAAAGAATTTGAATCTGCACTGAATATTCTGCAAAAAGCTCAAAAATCAGGACATAAGAGTGAGAAATTATACCAGAATCTTGGTATTGCATTATTCCATCTCGGAGAAACACAAAAAGCCGTTGATATTTATGAATCGGCTATAAAAAAATATTCCAAATCGCCGGAATTGCTATATAATATGGGATATTTCTTATTTCAAACCGGAAGGTCAGCCGAAGCCGAAGAATATTTGAATGAGGTAATTAAACTTGACTCCTGGAATACAAACGCCCGCTTATTATTAAACCAAATTCGAAAAATTCGCAAAAAATAATTATACTATATGTAAGAAATGTTCAATTGACATTTATAAAATAATTTTATAAATTATTAATTAATTTGCCCCAGTAGCTCAGGAGGATAGAGCGACGGTTTCCTAAACCGTAGGTCACAGGTTCAAGTCCTGTCTGGGGTACGAAAAAAAGCCGAGATTTATCGTGGCACTTATTTTTTCTTACTATTATTCTAACATCTTCTTTCATCCTAATTTTAAATTTTTGCAAACAGTACAGAAATTTTATACAAAAAAACAATTCGAATCAAAGCTTTTTGCTTTTATTAAAATTAACTTCAAGTTTTTTACAAAAATGTTTTTAAGAACAATATTTATTTTGTATCTTTTTTATAGTCACCCTTTATAATTGTTTTCTGTTTTGTTCATAACTAAATTGAAAAATCACACACAAATATATTTATATTAATAATTTTTTAGAGGAGAATACAATGAAAAGAAAATTACTCAATCGCCGTAAATTTTTGAAAAATACATCTGCGGGGATGGCAGGAGCAGCAGTATCATCTACAGTGGCAGGTTCATCTCTTTTTTGCAATATTTTGAAGAAAACTGATGTTCCGGCAATACTTGGTGGTAAACCAGTTCGCACGAAACCTATCAATGTTTCATGGCCCATTTATGACGATACAGATGTACAAATGTATCTGGATGCATTTCACAACAAAAAATGGTCAGAAATGGGAAATCGTGAAACAGAAAATGTCTGCAAATTTGAAAAAAAGTTTGCAGAACTCATGGGGGTACCTTACTGTGTGGCAACAATGAATGGGACAACATCACTTTACGCCTCTCTAAACGCACTTGGCGTCGGTCCCGGGGATGAAGTTATTGTGGGACCATACACCTTTATTGCTACCATTAATGCTATATTACTATTATTCGCATTGCCGGTATTTGTTGATACTGACCCTGAAACATTTATGATAAATGCTGATCTAATAGAAGAACGTATCACAGAACATACAAGGGCGATACTTCCTGTTCACATCGGTGGAGGTGCAGCTGATATGGACAAAATCCTGACAATTTCTAAAAAATATAATATTCCTGTTGTTGAAGATGCCTGCCAGGCATGGCTCGGTGAATGGAGAAATAAAAAACTTGGTTCTTTAGGAGATACGGGTTGTTTCAGTTTTCAAGTCTCTAAGAATCTCTGTTGCGGTGAAGGTGGTGCAATAATCGGAAATAATGAAACCCTATTGAATAAGTGCAGAGCTTTTAGGAGTTATGGAAGAGACCCTAAGGAAAAAGAAGGCTATCCCGGTGCCAATCTCCGAATTACTCCATTTCAGACTGCCATACTGATGGCACAGATGAGGCGTTTAGAAGAGCAGCAGACACTACGCTCAAATAATGCTGCATATTTGGATAAACTATTAGAAGATATCCCGGGATTTGACCCACATAAAAAGTACTCAGGGCAAACACGGCATGCATATCATAGATATTTTATGCGATACAATAAAGAGTATTTTAACGATCTTCCCCGTTCAAAATTTATCAGAGCAGTGGAGGCAGAAGGAATTTCTGTGAGACCAATGTATGGAACAATACCGCTCAACAAACAGGCATTTATAGAATATCATCTTAATTCACGGGCGTTTAAAAATGTATTTTCTAAAGAAAGGTTAAATAAATACAGAAGAGAGAATCACTGTCCCGAGAATGATAAAATTTGTGAAGAAATAGGTTTAGTAATAAAACAGACGGTATTACTCGCCGCTAAAAAGGATATAGAAGATATTGCAGAAGCTGTAGTCAAAATACAAAAGAATTCTGTAAAACTGTTATAAATAGAGAAAATAATACTCGACCCTGAATCAGAAGCAGTTATCCCAGTAGAAAATTATGAAAATAAAAAATTATATATATCCTGCAATTATTTTAATATTTTTTATATGTCTGAATCCATCATTTGCTGGGATTGAGCGTTTTCTGCCTCGCCAGGGAGGAACAACTGAAATATGGCGTATAACCCATGACCCGACTATGCGGGATTGGGCAAATTATCACAACACAGATGCCTGGAGCCCGAATGGGCGGTATATATGCTTTGCACATTACCCTCAATATGAATCATCGATTTATTCAGAAGTTCACATATATGACCTTCATGAAGACAGAGACATAAAAATCGACAGCGGTTCGAATCCCCGCTGGGCAAATAATCATAACTGGCTCTTTTATGTCCGACGACATCCTGAAAATGGTCCCCCGGAAGAAAAAGGAACTCAGGTGATGTGGCTCGACGTGGATAATAATAAACTTAAAAGGATTGCCTACGGTGTTCCAAGCCTGGGAGAGACTGACTATAATGACCAATTCCTTTTTGGATATAAAGAATGGGGCGGTGAAAAAAGACAGGGAGTTCGAATTCCAATCCGAGCGGATTCACAACCGTTAATCCTAAATGGACTAATAGGTATACAATGGGTTGCAAACCCTAAATATCCGGTGGCCTTTTTCCGAAATGACCAGTTCGACTCCGAAGGAAATGATGTTCCATTCGCGGCTACGCGCTTCTGGTGCGATGTAAACGGTAATAATATAACAATCGGTTCTCCTATGCTTCAGAGATGTCACCAATCTTGGTTAGGGAATGGGACTTATCTTTTGCACGGTGGAACACCAATGCGCGGCAGACATTGGAATGAACCGTTTCCAAGCAATCTCCACATATTATCCGCAATAGGGTGCGGCGACATCAGTCCCTGTGGAAAAAGCGGACGGTGGATATCAGGCAGTGGAAATCGCGGTTCATTACAGGTAGCAGACCTTCGTTCCGGAGATGGATGGAATTATTTTAAAGCCGCACTCTCATATATTCACGACTCAGACCGCTTCAGCTATTGTTATAGTTCCGCCCTTGAAGATAATGATGCAAAAGGAAGTCCTGATGGAACAAAAATTGTTTTCGTTTCAAATTACGATTTAAAAGAAGGTCCTATAACTGAGATTACTGAAACAGTGTCAGGGATTTCGGGAAACCGGATTCCCGTTATTTCAACCGAGGGCTTTCCCGAAAAGGGACGATTGTCAGTACTTAATGAAGTGATCGGCTATGAAAGTAAAACTCCAACAAGCTTCGATGGATTAACACTGGGATTATATAATACAACTCCTGTACAATATGAAAGTTTGACACCTGCAAAACGTAAGAAGTTTGCCGAGCAGCCAGCAGACCTGAATAAAGGGCAAATCGTTACATCATTTGATGCAAAATATATCCCTGAAGAAAAGCGTAGGCATCTTTCTCTGCCTTCAAAATTTGCAACCGATAGTTTTCCCGATGATGAAGATTCTCCACTAATCTGGCAGAATAGAACAGATATTTTTACGGCTGTGGTCCGACTCCCAGACCAGCCCCATCTTCGGAAGGTTGAAAACGAAGTAGAGTTAATTCCGGGTGAAAACCACTGGGAAATTTTCGGATATCACATATTTAAAAATGGAGCGAAGCTCACTAATGAACCTCTTCGTCCCGGAACATCATTTAACCTGCCCGGACCCGGAATATATACAGCGTCGGCTGTTGAATGGTCAGCCCTTGAAAGTAAACAGAGTTTACCTGTTCAAATACAAAGTAATGTTGAACTGAATATACCTCAGGAAAAATCCGCTGATTTTTCATGGATATACGACCGATGGTTAATAAACGGAAAAGAGGTTAAAAAAGAAGATGCAGAGAGTTCAAAAGAAGCTGTTAGAGAAATAGTTCATATTATTGATGGAGTTATTCATCAGGAGTGGTATAATTTGGGGAATATCACGAAACGGTATGACCTGAATTATGAAGGGAAACCTATTCGGCATCTATTTTATCAAAATGGAAAACTTATGAAAAGAGAATACAGAAATCGTAACGGTGTTCTAACAAGTCTCGAAATCTTCGACAGCGATGGTTATATTACAGAATCTATATTATATCGCGAAACTGGTGGTCAATTAAGTGAAAAAGCTCATTGGTGGTATGAAAAAGGTATGCCTGTTAAACTGGTGGGAAGCGACGGAAATGGCTCTAAAAAAGGTAAAGGGACATACATCAAAGAAGGTGAGAGATGGATTTATATATCATCAAATACAGATATTGATTATGTACCTTCAAGTTTTCAACTCTTTCAGAATTTTCCAAATCCATTCAATACCGAAACAATTATCAGATATGACATACCTTCAATATCTGAGGTAAATATAAAAATCTATAATATTCTTGGTCAGGAAATTAGAAGTTTATTAAATAAAGAAAAAAATACAGGAACACATTTAATTACTTGGGATGGAACAAATAATTATGGAATAAAGGTATCATCCGGAATTTATGTTTATAGAATAAAAACAAATAAAGGTGATGTGGAAGCAAAAAAGATGATATTTCTTAAATGAGACATCTAAATTGATTACTGCTAAATTAAAAGATAAGGATATTTTAGTTGAAAGATTTGATTTGCCATCCGGATAGGATGTCAATAATTTCTTTAATAAGGGCTTTGATTTTTAATGTTAATTTTCAAAATCCAAATGATAAAAAAGCTAATAATTTTTGACATTTAGTCATTTGGATTTCATTTGACAGCTTATCCCGTATTTACGGGATTTGAGCTTTTGTATTTGACATTCTATTTTATCAGGTTTATCTCTAAATTACACAGGCACATATATAAAACATTCCATTTACCATTATTTTTCCAGCTAAAATTGTTTTCTCTTGCATCTGTAAGTATTTTTATTTATTATAAAATTA
>JAUVVT010000215.1 GCA_030604505.1 bacterium
ATTTCTGGCGGATGAAGTGAATATTTGCAAGATTTGAAATTCTTTGAATCTCATCTAAAAGTTCGGTATCATTCTGTTCTTCAAGTTCGGTTTCGAGTTCAAAGTTTCTGTCAAAGTGGTCTTCTATGGCTCTTTTTCCTTTTCCGATAATAATCAGGATGTCTTCAATTCCCGAAGATACCGCTTCTTCAACAACAAATTGTATCGTTGGTGTATCTACAATTGGCAGCATTTCTTTGGGTTGTGCTTTTGTGGCGGGCAGAAACCTTGTTCCGAATCCTGCCGATGGAATAACTGCTTTTTTAATCATTTTTCCTCTTAGAAAATTTTTGGTTTGAATATTACTGTGTCGGTTTTTTTAAATTCATCTTTTAATTTATTGTACATATTTTCATCTTTATAGATTCCGATGATGCTCCCTCCCGAACCGGTAAACTTTGCACTTGCCCCGCAATTCCTTGCTGTTTTTACCATCTCCATATTTTCAGAGCTTATCGGGAATATTTTTGTTCTTAAATCAAAGTTATCATTCATTAATTCTCCCAGCAATTTATAATCTCTCTCCAATATGCAATGTTTAGCTCTTTCCGCAAGGGCAGCAAAGATTTTCATCGCATCTATAATATCTTTGTCTCCTCTATTATATCTATCTTTTATATTACCATGAGATACACCGGAGACTTCGCTGAGTTTTGTTTGATAAGCCACATACAGTGGGGGAAGCAGTTTGGGATCAAGATGCTCGTAATGGCCATATCCTTGTTTTTCGATTGTCTCTTTGCTGAAATCCATATATACTAATCCTTCATAGACCTGTATGACCCTATCCTGAAGACCTGCTGTGATACCGAGTTCTTTAGATTCAAACTTTAGAATCAAATTTGACTGAATCGGTTTTGGGATTTCGACATTATAAAATTTCATTAACGCTCTTAATGTTGCTGTAATAATAGCGCTTGAGCCGGCAAGCCCAACCTGACGCGGGATATTTGTTTTGTATTCTATGGTAAAATTTTTCTTTTCCAGATTTATATTAGTTTCTTCACAATATTCTCCGAAGCCCTTAATCGTTGCTTTTATAAGTCGTACACCCCCATAATACCCGCTTATTCTTACATCGCTGATTAACTCGTTTATACTGTCGAATGTTGATTTATCCCTTTCATTTGGAAGTATATTGATTTTGGGACTTTCAAAGAGCGTTACAGCAACTCGGAAGTTCTTTAATATTAAAGATATGGTTTTGCCGTAATATCCATCGGATGGATTTCCAATCAATCCTGCTCTTGAGTATGCTGATGTATTGATTATCATATATTACCTGTTTACTTTCTTGAAGTTAGTATATTTTATCTATTGGAAAATTTGAATTTATTATGTAAATTGAACATTGATAAACTTTTATTTGTTTATCGGAATCTATTAAATAAAAATTTAAAAAATAATATGTTAATTGTCAATAATGAAATTTTATTTCTTTTGCATCTTTCTTTAAAGATGTAACGGTAAAAAATAAAAATAATATGATTTAGAATATTTTCTGAGAAACAAGTACAATTGTAAAATATAGATTTATGTTAATAAAAGACCAAAAATGTCATTCCCGCGAAAGCGTGAATCCACTTTTTGCCGTAATATCTTTAAATCGTAATTTATTAAAACTTTGAAACTTTTTTCATTTTTAAAGATATAACTATTAAGTTCATTAAATAATAAAAAATTGAATGATATTCTGAAAAATTTGTATTTATAGTAAAAGGAGTTGAATTATTAACGCAAATTACTTATTTTTATTAGAAATATGAAGATATTATATTATATAAAAAATATCAGTAAGAAGAAGAAAATCGCTGTTATATTATTGTTAATTGCATTTATATTCGCTGCAAACTATTTTGGTTCGAATTCAGTTAGCGGTGATATACAGACTGCAAGAGTAGAAAGGGGAGAGATAATAGTAAGTCAGACCGAAAGCGGAGATTTACAGGCATCTAAAAATGCAATTATTGCAGTTACTTCGAGGACTAGGGGAGGTCTTCAAATTATTGATATGATTGATGAAGGAACAGAGGTAAAAAAGGGTGACACGCTTGTCCAATTTGATACTAAAAATATTGAGGATTTGGTAAAAAGCAGGGAAGAACGGCTTGTTGCTCTTGAAGAACAGCTTGAAAAATTGGAAGCCCAGCAGGCCTCGAGAAGGGAAGAATTGTATGCGGATTTAAAAACTATAAAAAATAATTATGAACTTGCTGACCTTTCGGTAGAAAATATGAAATACGAATCGGAAAATAAAAGGCAGGAAGCCAAACTACAGTATGATAACGCGAAGTTGAATTATGATGACCAGATTGTAAAGATTAAGAATCAAAAGATAATAAACCGGGTGGATAAAAATAATGTTCTTGTAAACATAGAAGAGGCGAAAAATAACCTTGAATGGGCATATAATGCATTAGAAAACTTGACCATAAGGGCTCCCGGTCCAGGATTGGTTGTTTATAAAGAACATTGGACATTTGGAGGGTATATAAAAGTAAAAATCGGAGATAATATTCACCCGTACCAGCCATTAATTGAGCTTCCGGACCTCAGTGAGTTTCAGGTCAGACTGAAGGTAAATGAAATTGATGTGGATAAGTACGAAATGGGACTGGAGGTTAATGTAACACTTGATGCATATCCGGAGCGGTCATTTAAAGGAATAGTTACTGAAATATCACCGTTAGTAGAAGGATATATGGAAAATTTAAGACTTTTTAATGTTATTATAACACTTCAGGAAGTCTCTCCTATGCTGAGACCAGGAATGACTGCCAAAGCTGAAATCTGTTTGAAGAAAGTTTCCGATGCTCTTTATGTTCCTGTGGAATCGGTATTTGAGAAGAATGGAAAACCGGTAGTTTTTGTTAAAGATTCGGGATATAAACTAAGAGAAGTGACTATCGGGGAAAGAAATGAAAATTTTATAATTATTAAAGACAATTTAAGAGAGGGGGATGAGATTGCCCTTATTGACCCGACAGGAAAGACAGAGAGATTAGGGACAACACGAGAACGTGAACTGCGTTTGCAAAGAAGAAAAGAGATTATTGAAAGATTCGTTGACGAATCTACTACTCCGGTCTCTGACAAAAAAGAGGATGAAAGAGAAAGAAGACCTGGCAGAAAAAATGAAAGGTTTAATCCTGACCAGGAAAGCCCGGAAGTTATCGGAGCATATTTAAAAAGGCTTCTTCAAAATCCGGAAATCAAAAAAGAGTACGATAAGAGGATTAAAGACGACCCTGAGTTTGAGAAAGATTCTGAAAAAAAAGTCAGGTTTTATATGGAGATGCTCCAAAAAACAAGAGAAAAAGATAGGAAAAAAGAGTAAAATTTATCATATAAATAAAACTTTAAATTATTAATAGATAGAAGGTGTGATGAAAATTGTCAATTTAAAAAGATTTTTAACCCGAAGAAACATTATAATATTTGTTGCTGGATTATTAATATTATTAATATTTCTGGGATTGGTTATAAAACCTGGTTCAGTTAATATAGCATTATATGCCGTATCGAGAGGTCCGTTTGTAATTAGTATTAGTCAAAGCGGAGAGATGCTTGCAATGAATTCGGAAACTATTTCGGTGCCATCGCGTGTTCGTGGGAGCTTGCAGATAGTTTATCTTGCAGAAGAGGGTTCCCGGGTAAGCGAGGGAGATATATTGGTTATGTTTGATACCAGCGATTTAGATACAAGGATTGAAGAGAGAGAGGCGGAACTGATTCAGGCTAAGGAAGAACTTGAAAAATTGAAAGCAAGTCAGGCTTCTACGATGGCAACTCTTAAATCGACTATTGAAGTTACAAGAAATAATTATGAACTTTCAAAGATACGTCTTCAGCAGATGCAGTTTGAAGCAGAAACGAGAAAACAGATGGAGGAACTAAACTTCAAGAATGCTGAGATTAACCTGAAAAAACAGGAAGAAAATATAAAAAATCAGAAAATCATAATGAATGTGGATTTAAAAAATGCCCAGTTGAAGATAGACAGAGCAGAAAGAGAACTTGAAGAAGAAAAAGAAGAACGTGAGGCTCTTGTTCTTCGTGCTACAATGGACGGATTGGTGGTTTATAAAGAGAACTTCAGGAGTGACAACCGTGAAAAGGTAAAAGTCGGTGATACTCCTCACAGAAGAATGCCTTTGATAGAACTTCCGGACCTCTCGGTGATGCAGGTAAAAACCGCTATTAATGAAATTGATATCAGAAAGGTGGAAAGAGGACAGAAGGCAGTAATAAGGTTAGATGCTGTGCAGGATGCAACATTTACCGGAGAAGTAACAGACATTGCATATCTTGCAAGGAGAGAAAGGGATTCAAACGTAAAGGTCTTTGATGTTCTTATTACAGTGGACGGCGGGGAAAATCCAATGCTGAAACCCGGGATGTCGGCAACAGTGGAGATAATTACCGAAAAACTGGACGATAAAAAGTTTATACCGCTTGAATCGGTTTTTGAGAAAGACGGGAGAACTATTGCTTATGTTCAGAGTTCTTCTTGGGAGGAAAGAGAGATAAAGGTTGGAAAGAACAACAGCAATTACATTGTGGTTGAGGAGGGATTGGAAGCTGGTGAAAAAGTCTCACTAAGAGACCCGACGGTTAAACTTGAACAGTTCGGAGCAGAGATTAAAGCTCCTCCCCTAAAGCGAAGTAATGGCGCTGGTGCACCATCACAAACCAGCGGAAGGGAAATGATGATTAGAAGATTTATGGGTGGCGGAAGAAGGTAGCTCTTTTGTAGAATCGATAATAAAAAAATTTTTATATAGGGACGAAATTTAATAAGTCAGTAAATTAAGATAGCAATATGG
>JAUVVT010000291.1 GCA_030604505.1 bacterium
ATAACTTTCATTTACATCAGGAGGAAGTATCTCGATCCCCATTCTTTTGCATTCTTCAATTAATATCACAACACGGTCGGTTCTGTCCATTTCGCTTGATATTGTACTTGCCATAAAAACTTCGGGATAATGAGTCTTCAGATACGCAGTTTGATAGGCGACAAGAGCATAACCCGCCGCATGAGATTTGTTGAATCCATATCCGGCAAATTTATACATTAAGTCAAATATCTCATTCGCAATATTTTTAGTAATCTTTCTTTCAGTTGCACCTTTAATAAATTCTTCTCTCTGTGCCTGCATTACTTCGACATTTTTTTTACCCATAGCCCTTCTGAGCTGGTCTCCTTTTCCCATCGAGAATCCGCCCAACTCACTCGATATCCTTATTACCTGTTCCTGATAGACAGCAATACCATAAGTTTCTTTCAATATCGGCTCAAGCTTTGGATGGAGATATTTAATCTTTCTTTTACCATGCTTCCGATGGATAAAATCATCAATCATATCCATAGGTCCCGGTCTGTAAAGAGCATTCATTGCAGTTAAATCATCAAGACATTCAGGTTTAAGCTTCTTCATATAATCACGCATGCCACTGCTCTCAAATTGAAAAATACCAATCGTCTCACCTCTGGAAAAGAGTTTATAAGTAACTTTGTCATCGAGAGGTATTTTATCAATATCTAATGTTTTTCCTTCTTTATTTATCTCCTTAACAGAATTATTTATAACCGTAAGAGTCCTTAAACCCAGGAAATCCATCTTCAAAAGACCGATCTCCTCCACATATTTCATTGTAAACTGAGTAGTAATTTCGCCGGATGATATCTGGTCTGTCTTTTCGTCATTTTTTGATTTTCCGTTCTGAGCGTGTCTATAAAGAGGAAGATAATCCGTTAATGGAGATGGTGCAATTACAACACCCGCTGCGTGAGTTGATGCGTGGCGTGCCATCCCCTCAAGAGTCCTTGCATGCTTAATAAGTTCTGCATAAACACCTTTACCCTCGGCAATCTCTTTTAATTCAGGAACCATCTTAATTGCCTTATCAAGTGTAATACCCAATGAGCCAGGAATAAACTTTGCTAACTTATCGACCTCTCCATAAGGGAGTCCCATAACTCTACCTACATCTCTTATCACCGCTCTCGCATTCATACTCCCAAATGTGATTATCTGAGCAACATTTTCCTTTCCATATTTCTCTATAACATAATTTATAACCTCATTCCTTCTTTCATAACAAAAGTCAATATCTATATCGGGCATGGTAATCCTCTCAGGATTGAGGAATCTTTCGAATATGAGATTAAACTTCATCGGATCAAGATTTGTAATTCCAAGAGCATAAGACACTAGACTCCCTGCGGATGAACCCCTGCCAGGCCCAACAGGTATCTCATTCTTTCGGGCATAATCTATCAGATCTTTTACTATAAGGAAATAACTGGAAAATCCCATCTTTCTGATAACGGAAAGTTCATAGTCAATCCTGTTTTGTAATGTTGAAGTTATATCAGAAAACCTTTTCTTAAGCCCTTCATTTGTAAGCTTCTCAAGATAATCATCATTACTTGTTTCTCCTTCAGGAAGTGGAGAACTCGGGAGATAATGTTTGCCAAAATTCAATAAAAGATTGCATTTTTCAGATACCTTAACTGTATTTGTTATCGCCTCGGGAATCTCTTTAAAAATCTCCCTCATCTCTTCTTCAGACTTAAAATAAAGCTCATCTGTACGAAATGTTAAGCGGTTTGGGTCGGAAAGGTCTTTGCCCGAATTTATGCATAATAATATCTCCTGAGCTTTTGCATGCTCTCTCTTTATATAGTGGCTATCATTAGTAGCTATTATTGGTATATTCTCTTCTTCCGAAAGTCTCATAAGTTCCGGCTTTACTATTAATTCATTTTCAATCTTATGGTCCATTAATTCTATATAGAAATCTCCTTCGAAAATCTCCAGAAACTGAAGAGCCGTGTTTTTAGCTTGATTATAATTGTTGTTTAGAATAAGTTGAGGTATTTCACCAAAAATACATCCCGATAGTGCTATAATTCCCTTTGAATGTTTTGCTAATATTTCTTTATCAATTCTGGGTCGGTAATAAAAACCTTCCAAATACCCCCTTGTACAAAGCTTGATTAGATTTTTATATCCCTCAAGATTTTTAGCCAATAAAGTAATATGATGATACGGTTTTGAGCTTCCTCTAACGAGATTTTTTTCAAATCTGCTGCCTATGGCAATATATGCTTCAAATCCGATAATCGGCTTTATTCCTGCCTTCAAAGCCTTCTGATAAAATTCAATTGCCCCGAACATATTTCCATGGTCATTAACTGCAACAGCGGACATCTCAAATTCTTTTGCAGACCTGACTAAATCATCAACCTTACATGCACCGTCAAGCAGACTGTAATGAGTATGGTTATGTAAATGTACGAAATTTGACATTATTGACTACCAGTAGAGGCGAACGTCCGTTCGTCCATATATATAAATTTGTAAATAAATGAAATTTGATTATTTAAGGAAAAGTATTTTACATCATATTTATTGGGTCGATATCAATACTGATTATCACATTCTTAAATTTATACTTTTTTTCGTAAATTTCAAATGAATTTTTGACAAAATCTCTCATTTGTTTTGAACGGTTTTTCTCTCCCTGTACTAAAATCTGCCATCTATATCTATTCTTGATTTTTGAAAGCGGGGAAGCAACAGGACCGTATATATTAAATCCCTTTTTTTGTCTTAGAAAAATATCAGAAAACCTGCCGGATGCAGAAATCACCTCTTTTTCTCTCTCGCCTTTAAAACCGATTAAGATTAATCTTCCAAAAGGAGGGTAGCGCAGTTCATTTCTTATTACGCTCTCAATCTCATAAAATTCTTCAAAGTCCTGTTTAATTGCTGACTTAATACTATAATTATTCGGAAGATAAGTCTGAATAATAACCTCACCTCTTATTTTTCTCCTCCCTGCCCTTCCCGCAACCTGAGTTAACAGTTGGAATGTTCTTTCATTAGCTCTAAAATCGGGAAATAAAAGCCCGGTTTCAGCTAAAATCACACCTACAAGATTAACATTTGAAAAATCGAAACCCTTGGAAACCATCTGTGTCCCCAATAAAATTTTGAAGATTCCCTTTTCGAATTGTGCGGTAATTTTGCTGTGTGAACCCTTTTTTATCGTAGAATCAGCATCCATCCTCAAAACCTTATCTCCCTGCAGAATATTTTCTATTTCTTCCTGAACCTTCTGGGTTCCTATACCGCTGAAATATATATTCTTCCCCAAACAATTCGGGCACTTTGAAGGAGCATCTTTTGCATATCCGCAATAATGACATCTGAGTTTATATTCCGTTTTATGATATGTCATCGTAATATGACAATTTTTGCATCTTTCAATAAATCCGCAGTCCCTGCATTGAATAAATGACGAAAAACCTCTCCTGTTTTGAAGCAATATTACCTGTTCACCCTTCAAAATACGTTCTGTTATCCTTTGTGTCAGATGTTCGGAAAATATCCTGTTGCCCATCTTTTCCGTACGGAGGTTCACAATTTTTACTTTAGGCATCGGAATTTTATCTATTCTGTGAGTCAACTTCTCAAGGCTGTATTTTCTTATTTGTGAATTATAAAATGATTCCATACTGGGAGTAGCAGAACCTAATATAACTACACAATTGTTTATTTTTCCTCTCATAACGGCAGCATCTTTTGCGTTATATCTCGGTGCTGTTTCACTCTGCTTGTATGAATTGTCATGTTCTTCATCAACTATAATAAGACCGAGGTTTTTAATCGGAGCAAATATTGCCGACCGAGGACCAACAACAAGATTTTTTTCTCCGCTTCTAATTTCACGCCACGAATCATACTTTTCACCTGGAGACATACCGCTGTGCAAAAAAGAAACCTCTCCCTCAAAATAAGAATTAAGACGGTTTACCGCCTGAGACGTCAATGATATCTCAGGAACAAGCATTATGACACCCATTTCTTTCTCTAAAACCTCGGATATTAATTCAATATAAACCTGTGTTTTGCCACTTCCTGTTACACCATAAATCAAAAATACATTGAACAA
>JAUVVT010000120.1 GCA_030604505.1 bacterium
AATTAGGAAAATCATCTAATTTCTATTACTACATATATTAACATGACTTTCCCGCAACGGGCGGATACGTTCACGGATGAAGGAATATGTATCATATATCCCATCAAATATAAATATTAATAAAAAATATTGACTTTTCTTATACTTTGAAATAAATTATGATAATTGTGCACAATTATATAAATTTGGGTATAATATAATGAATTTAAATATACATAATTTTCTTAATGAGCTTGATGGATTTTATTCTAATATCAAAGATATTGCAGAAAATGGAGATAAAAAAAAGCTAATAGGATTTTATGGTCAGCCTGACCAGAAAGTAATGGATATTTTCCGTGAATCCGGTTATGGATTTATTGACCTGGATATTGATTTTAACTCAAATAATATTAATATAGTACAGGATGTTTACTGCCATATTATCAGGGATATTGTCAATAATGCTTTCGGTTTAAGAAAAAAGCTGTATGTTGTTATATGTACAACAGGAGCAGATAAGTGTGACCAGGGCAGGAATGTCAGGGATATTCTTGAAATGGAGGGATTTAACATAATAGATGCCACCAATTTTTCAAAAGAAGCAATAAGGTCCCTGCTGATTTCAACCGCAAGTCTCCCGCTAAAAGAGCGTGTCAGCCGTATAATGGAATTATGCTATAAGCCGTTAACACCTGATGAAATAAAATATTATTCCGATAATCAGTGTGAACCAAGGTTTAATTTTCACGGTGTTCCTCCTGAAGATATTGATATGCTTGATATATTCCCGGATGAAACTCATATTCAGGGATGGACAAAATTAGTTGAGATGGGTATTCCCGGAAGAGTGGATTTAGAATGGATAGTAGATAATTCAGCCCCCACTGTATTTTTTACTCAAAATTTCTGCAATAAGGAATTAATGGGAAAATATCTGGCAGAAAAATATAATGGCATTCATGTAGACGGTCACGGAAAATTAAGTGCTTCTGTAAGGTCGAAATTAGAGGCATTTTTGAAACTTCGCTATAGTGTAAATGTAAATGTTAATAAAAGATAAAGAAATAATATAAAGTATTATATGAAAGGAAACAAATGTTACTTTGCGATGGTGGTTCATCATATACAAAAATCTTTGATACGGAAAATAATAATTATACTATTATTCCCACAAAAGAATTAGCCGGTGAAAATAGGTATTGGTTTGATTATGCCACAGGATATGTCCTTAAGAAAAAAAGAGGTAAATTTGTTAATCAACTGATTACTATTGCTGAAGGAGCTTTAAGAATGGTAAAAGACAAAGGTTTTACCGTTCTTGATATTGGAGGAAGAGATACAAAGTTCGTAACATTTAAAGACCGTAATCTCTGGAATTTAAATTGGAATACAAGCTGCGGTGGGAATATGGGTTTTATTGTGGAAATTTTAGGTAATTATTATAATATTGATTTTGATAAACTGGAACCGGTAAATGAGTCTGTGCCTGTTGCATGCGGACTTCTGGGAATAGAAAAGGTATTTGACGAGATAAACAGTGGTTTTAAACCGGAAATTGGTATAGCAAAGTTTCTTCACGGAATGGCAAAAAATGCATGGCATTTTGCAGGAAAACCTAAAAAGGTTTATCTTTCCGGCGGATTTTGTATGAATAGATGCTTTATTAAAACTCTCGAAAAATACTGTGAAATAGAGTCCCTCGGAAGATTTGTTCCTCTTGTCGGACTGCAAAAAATTGCCAATGAAGAAAATATTGATGCTTAAAAAACAAGGGAGTATGTTCCCTTGTTTAAGTGTATATTGATAATAACACTATAGATTCGTTTATTGCCTATGAATGAAAAAATTTTTAAGAAACTCAAAAAACTAAAAAGATATAATTTTATCAAGTTAGAATACTGCTGTGAGGATTGCGGGAATATTGTTTATAGAACCTTAGAGAAGCCCGAAATAGCGCATCTTATTGATAATATTAGGGATTTTGAACCGCTTCTATGTTCGGTTTGCGGGGAAGAAAACTTAATAATAAATGATATTACAACCGAAAAGCAATTTTATAAAAATAATCCGGATTTTTTAAGCGGAGGTTAATTTTTGAATCTGAAATTTCCAGCGAAATGGCTGATTTTTTGTTTATTTATTCTTGTTATTACGCAGACTGTGAATCCTGCTGAAAAAGAAGAAAAAATTCCAAAAATGGAATATGTTTTAACAAGATTATACAGAGATTTTCAGTCAGTAAAAAAGGTAGGCAGAGGTTTTATTAAGTCAAAAAAAATGATTGTTTTGGATGAGAAAGTAAAAATAGAGGCCCTGCTGGTGAATAAGAATGATGTTTCAAAGATTGATTTTCAGTCTTTCAGGGTCGAATATGATGATTACTTCGGTATATATGAAAATATAGTACAAATGTTAGTACCGGTTAAAAACCTGAAATTATTATCCGAAAATCGGTATATATCTTATGTAAGGATTTCTGTGGGTGGAATTGCGGATGAAATAATAAGTGAAGGCGTCTCGAAGATAAATGCCGATGATTTTCATAATGCAGGATATACGGGGAAGGGTGTAAAGATTGCAGTAATTGACCTCGGATTTTATAATTATGAAAATTTACTGGGGACTGAAATTCCAAATAATGTAATTGTAAAATCTTTTTATAACAGTACTTCAGGTAATGGCAATATTGACGGGGATAATCAAAACCACGGCACAGCAGTTGCTGAAATTGTCCGTGATGCTGCACCTGCTGCGCAACTGTATCTGATAAATATGAATTCAGTGAATGAACTTAATAAAGCATTGGATTATTGTATTTCTCAGGATGTAGAAATTATAAATCACTCGGTTGCCTGGCTTCAGCAATCCTTTTATGACGGGACCGGACCGGTCTGCTCAATAGCTGAAAAGGCATATAATAACGGCATTTTGTGGATAAACAGTTCAGGAAATTTCAGGGAAAAGCATTACAGCGGAAATTTTTCTGACCCCGATTTGGATAATTGGCACAATTTTTCCGAAAGCGACCCTTATTTGGAAATACTGAATGTTAAAAAAAATGATACAATTGATGTAAATCTCACCTGGAATGATTGGGAGCATTCTTCAAATGACTATGACCTTTATTTATATTATGATGATGACGGCACAAAAATATTTAAGGAAAGCAGCAGTAATCCGCAGACAGGAACAGAAAATCCCACCGAATCAATATCCTACGGGGTAGATAGTACCGGAACATATTATATCGCAGTAAAAAGAGAAAGTGCTGACGGAAATGCAATTTTCAATATAATCAGTACTGCTCATAAATTAGAATTTATCAGCCAGGAAAATAGTTATTCAAAGAGTATTATAGACCCTGCCGTAGGTATAAATGTTTTGGCAGTCGGGGCAACTGCCGGAACTCAAAATATTCTGGCACCATACAGCTCGGAAGGTCCCGCAAATGACGGCAGGATAAAACCGGATATATGCGCGCCGTCAGGAGTATCTACATCAACTTATGGAACATTCAGCGGTACTTCCGCATCTACGCCCCACGTCTCCGGAGCAGCAGCTTTATTATTAGAAAAAAATCCTGAATTTTCAAATTCAGATTTAAAGAATATTCTGGAGATTTCAACATTTGATTTAGGTGAACAGGGCAAGGATAATGTCTTTGGCAGTGGTTTGTTAAGTTTATCCTTGTCAACGTCTGCTGCGGAATATAATATCTCTTTAATGCCAAAAAATTGGGAACTCTATCAAAATTTTCCTAATCCTTTTAATGCGGAAACATCAATAAAATTTACCGTGTCGGCTTACTCCGACGTATCTTTGGCAATTTATGATATAACAGGAAAAGAGATTCGAACACTGCTGGATAAGTTTATGCACCCGGGCAGCTATGAAGTAAGATGGGATGGAAAGAACAACAATTCAATAAGTGCCTCTTCAGGTATATATTTTTATGAAATAAAAACTAAATATTTTCATAAAGTCAAAAAAATGATACTATTACAGTAGGCTCTTGCTTTCTTGCTGTGAAAATTAATATTATCTGTATGCCGTTCTTTAAAAATTATAAAAAATAGAAGAAAAAATTACCAAAAATCCTTTTTTTTGAATTTATTAATGAGTATATTAAATAAAAAGACCTTGATAAATTTTAGAAAGCTTAATATATTTTGTAGTTTTATTGATTTTTTTAAAGGAAATACTAAGTGAAACTTGACTCCTTGTCATTCCGAACCTTGTGATGAACTTGATTCAGTATTATTTCGGAATCTATTGCTTATTAACTATTTAGATGCTGATCCCGAATCGTCGGGACAGGATGACAGGTGTGTAATATTTATATAAAAATTGAATATTTTAAATTTGCAAAAGTCTTGTTAAATAAATAAGATGTATAATTGATTAAATTACAAATTTTTCTTCAAAGACAATTAAGGACAATTCGACATTATTCTTCTATGATAGTTGAAGTGATTTAACCATTCTTCGTGCACTTCGTAGTTTTATTATTGATTCTTACAATGGTTCTATAAATTTATTATGAAAGAAAAAAAATACATTTCACAATACGGTAAAGAATATAAAATCTCTTTCAAGATAAAAAAAGATATTCCTGATATATCATCGTGTCTATACAGGTTTCAAATATATACTGGCGACAATGCCTTTGGCTGTGATTTTGTAATTTCTAACCAAAAAACAGTAAGTTTTAATTTAAGCGAAAAAGATATAATCAATATTTGTTTTGGTTTAATTTATAAGATGCTCGATTTAGATAATAAGGAATATTGTTCGGTTAGAATTGGGGAAGAAAAAATTATTGAATATTTACAGTATGGTATAAAAAAATAAATAAGATTAAAATGGAAAGACCTGACCTTGCGGGTTATGCTTCAATTGGTAAAAATTCAAGAGGAAGAAGATATAAGGAAAAATTTTCTGATGACAGGTCAGAATATGAGCGTGATAGAGACAGAATTATTCATTCTGTTTCATTTAGAAGGCTGGAATATAAGACGCAAATCTTTGTAAATCATGAAGGTGATTATTACAGGACACGCCTTACACATTCACTTGAAACAGCTCAGATAGCAAGAAGTATAGCCAGGAGACTTTATTTAAATGAGGAGTTTGTTGAGTGCCTGGCACTTTCTCATGATTTGGGACATACGCCGTTTGGGCATACCGGTGAATATGTGCTTGACAGCTTAATGTCTGATTATGGGGGATTTGAGCATAATATTCAAAGTCTTAGAGTTGTTGAAGAACTCGAAGATAAATATCCGGCATTTAACGGGCTTAACCTGACATGGGAAACAAGAGAAGGTATTATAAAACATTCATCTTACAGAGTAAATTCTAATAACCGTCCCTATATTCAGGAATACTTTCCGGATGTTGTTCCTACTCTTGAAGCTCAGATTATTGACCCTGCAGATGAAATAGCTTATATTAATCACGATATAGATGACGGCATTGAATCCGGTCTGATTTCTATTGAAGATATTGCAAATATACCTTTCTGGAATGATATTTTCCGTGAAGTAAAATCTACATATCCAAATATTACGGGGAAAAAGATAAAATATAAGTCCATAAGTACATTGATCGGGATATTAATTAACGATATTGTTGATAATAGTGACAAAAATATTAAAGAACATCGGATTTGTTCCGTTCAGGATTTAAGACATCTGAACAAGATTCTCATAGAATTCAGCGATGAAATTAGGGCAAAGAAGGATGAATTAAAAAATTTTCTTTCAAAAAATCTTTATTCTCATCGAAAAGTGATGGAGATGGGGGAAAAATCTCAAGAAGTAATTAAAAGTCTTTTTGAGATTTATAATAAGAAATTCCATCTCCTACCGGAAAGATTTAAAAGCAGGTCTTTTAGAGATTCAAAAGAAAGGATTGTCTGCGATTATATCGCTGGCATGACAGACAGATTTGCACTTCAGGAATTTGAAAAACTTAATAAATAACAAGAATCCGGCAAATCTACTATCTATTGGATAAAGATACTTTATTTATTTAATAGTTATTTTTCAGATTATCAAAAGTTTGTTATTTTTATTTAAGAATAATTAAAACATTTATTTAAAAGGTAATTATGATAGGCAAAACTATTTCTCATTATAAGATTTTAGAGAAGTTAGGCGAGGGAGGCATGGGAGTGGTGTATAAGGCTGAGGATACTAAACTCAAGCGAACCGTTGCTCTCAAGTTTCTACCGCCAGAATTGACCCGCGACGAAGAGGCAAAAGAACGCTTCGTCCAAGAGGCACAAGCAGCCTCAGCTCTCGACCATCCAAATATATG
>JAUVVT010000322.1 GCA_030604505.1 bacterium
AGGTGAGATTTGTCTTTAGGTATTAAAAATATGAATAATCACAAAACTCCCAAACTTTCAAAAGAATTGCATCAAAGAATAAAGCTAGTTCGTAGAGACATTGGAAATTTACTTTTCCATTTCACTCGCACTCCAGATACGGATTTTATCAAAATTGAAACTAAATATGGCAGTAGATCGATGTCTGCATCTGCTTTTGGTGTTCTTCAGAAAATATTGTACGAAGGAAAACTTATTGGTAGTTCTAACTGGACATATGGTGAGACTTGTATTTGTTTTACTGAGGCACCTATTCAGGAATTCAATTCGATATTTTCGCTTGTAGCGATTGCATCGTCTGAAAAAGAACGTCCAAGATACGAACCTTATGGTATAGCAGTTAGTAAGAAATATCTCTTTGAAAAAGGTGGGCGACCAGTAATCTATGATAATCCTTCTGCTTTTAATGAGCTATCTTCATTTCAAAAATACCGTTTTGTTCCTTATGACCCTATGAACGGAGTAGATTTCACCTGGGAAAGGGAGTGGCGAATCAAAACAGATGCTTTAAAACTAAATCCAAAAGAAACATTAGTTATAGTGCCTACTTCAGAAGAAGCTTTCGATTTGGCTTATGAATATGCAAAGATTGAAGCAGATATTGATGTAGATGGTTCTACAATGGGAGCATACCACGTACCAAAGTGGCTTGCTGTTTCTTTGGATTTATTTGGAATTAATTTATAGACTTTTTTTATACATCCAATTTTTTAACCGCACTTCAAAGATTATTTGTCGATAATTTCGCGTATCTTTGCGTCATTCTGATGTCTGAATGGCCTAAAAGCTGCTGTATTTCGTATATGACCACTCCTGCCTGAGTAAGCTTTGTCGCAAAGTGGCCCCTTTTGGGATAATGACATTTTCTGTTTAGTTGTGATGTTTTTATTTAGAGAACACGATAAATCGTGTTCCTACGGGAAATGGTTTTATTTTTTTGAAAGTGTGTTGGAGAAAACAGCAAGGCGAAGCCCACGCAGACAACTGAAAAAATAGAAATATTGAGACGCGCTGCCGAGCGTCTCTACGGTGATTTGTTGTGTGTGGGCATACTGCCTGATTCCAAATAATCCTAACCTGATAGTTGTCCCCATATTTCTCTTGACATTGCGTCCGTAATTGCGTACATTTTAATAAAATCAAAAAGGATAGCACTAATGAAAACAATCTCTGTTACAAAAGCAAGGTCGACTTTATATAAGCTGCTTGACGAAGCGTCAAAAACGCATGAGCCGATTTATATTACCGGGAAACGGTCTAACGCAATACTCATTTCAGAGGACGACTGGCGGTCTATTGAAGAAACGCTCTATCTACTTTCTATTCCCGATATGAGGGAATCCATTCGAAAAGGTCTTAAAACTCCTGTTGATGAATGTTCAAAGGAACTTGAATGGTGAGCTGGAAGCTGTTTTATACAAAACAAGCCCAAAAAGACGCTAAGAAATTGAAGGAAGCCGGATTAAAATCACAAACTATTCAACTATTAGAGGTTTTAAAACGAGACCCTTTTCAGAGTCCCCCTCGTTTTGAAAAACTTATCGGCGATCTTTCCGGAGCATACTCAAGGAGAATTAATATTCAACACAGACTTGTCTATCAGGTTTTAGAAGATAAGAACATTGTTAAAATTGTCAGGATGTGGACACATTATGAATAAAATATTACCAATAATACCTCATATACACACAATTTATTCAGCTCTTCATTTCCTTTAAAGATGACACGGCAAAAAATGGATTCCCCCCGCACATGCGGGAGGAATGACAAAAGGGGACGGCAATGAGAGGAGAAAGGAGTAGGAATTACAAGGGTTTGAGGAGGCAGGATGATAATAGATCCTGAAATAAATTCAGGATGACAGGGGAGGGGGGGATTAAAAGGGATTGGAAAAAAAGAGGGCGAACACACAGTGCACGCACAGGAATTCGCCCCTACATTTGGTTAAAATACGATATTATAGGGTATTTTACGGGCGAAGGTGAAGAACACCTTCGTCAGCAGAAAAATCAAATTCTTTCCCATACAGCCGGCATTCTCTTTTTTCCTTTACTGCCAAGAATAATGGGTGTAATTCCGGCTATTTCACAGAGATAATTTAGTATTCTCACCCTGTCTCCGGGTACTGCAATTATGTGGTTGCAGGGAAAAACCTGTAAAAATTCTTCGAACTCGGATTCCAATTTTGCATGAACGTGTGGCCAGGTCGGGTTTGTCTGTGCATTAATTTCTCTTTGTTCATCTTCCGGCAGTTTTACACTTTCCCCGTAAATAATAACCATATACAATTTTTCATTCCATAAGCCGAGTCTTGCAAAGGTCATTGGAGTCGGGGCGGCATTAAATTCAACGGATGCCCCGCCAGCCTTGAAATAAAATTCGAGTGCCGGATGAAATGTAATATGCTTGAAATTTTCTTCCGGCTTCATACTCAAGGCGGCATAATAACTGGAATGATTGCCGGAGTTACAAAAATCCCAGATTCCCTTATCGGGGTGATAAAGCCGAACGTCCATAAACAAAGTCGGCAGTCCCCCGGTGATATATTTTAATAACTGCATTGTTACAGCAGCGTAAGCATCAGCTTCAGTTGCACATACCGTTGATTCCTTCGGACCCCGCCAGTCGTACGGGTCATTCATAAGCATCTCGGGGACATCTCCCAGACATACATATTCGGTAAGTTCGCGCTGTCCCTTTAGACCACAAAAATCAAATCCTTTATCCTTGTTAACCAATTCCATTGCAAGATAAAGGCGGATTTGTGTTTTTAGAGTCTCGGGTGTAAGCATCTTACCGTCAAATTTTATTTTATTACTAAGAAGTTTTGAAAACCATTTTAAGCCATTATTTACTTCCCTTTCATCGATATCCTTCTTCATAGCCTCCAGAAGCCACAATTGGTCAATCTGGCGGGATGTCGTTCCTAATGATTTTAATGTAGGGGTTAGATGGAAATAACCCGTTTCCATTCCCATTGAATGACCGCCATAACATCCATAAACCTCATTTTTGATTGTAGTAACAGCCTGGGCTGCCCTTATCCAGTCAAAAACATTCTGTTTTGTTTTTTTTGAATCAATCTCCCCGACAATTCGGTGAGTTTTAATACCTGCCTGTCTGAGTGCACCATCTGTTGCCAACAGCCCTACATTCCCGGGAAATTCACCATTATTATTCGATAAGCTCAAAATCGGCATATTGCTGCCGACCGAATTCAAAAGGGGCCAAACCAAAAAAGGGAAGTTCCATACATTATAACACATAATAATCTGTTTGCAGTTTGCCCTTGAGAGCTCTTCACCGACCTTTTGTGCATTCCTGATATTGGTTATAATTTCAGAGCCAACGACAACTTCAGGTTTTGTATCATCAATATTAACTACCTTATCCTTTATAAGCTCAGCCCACTGATTAACCACGCGCATGTTCTCCTCATTATTCTGAGTATAAACATGTTCCCGTTCATCATTAAGCATTATAATGCCAATTGGTGTAGTGCGCATAATATCCTCCTAATATTTCAAATTTTAACCACGAAGAGCACAAAGTAAAATATTTGAAAAAAAGAGAGATTTAGTAAGAATTTTTTAAGAATTTAATATTTCTTCGTATATTTCGTTCTCTTTGTGGTTCTAATATTTATTTTTACTTAACATAAAAAATTTTGTTAATAAATTAATTTCTTGAATTA
>JAUVVT010000263.1 GCA_030604505.1 bacterium
GCAACAAATTCTTTCTTCTTAATCTCTGCTAAAGTTGTCCCGCTCGGTTTAATATATAATATATCAGTACTTTTAACAGAAGTATTCCCTCCACCAGCTAAAACAAAATTTCTATTTTTACCGAAGAAATGTGACATTTTTAGTAATTGATCTAAATCAGACATATTACCTCAAATAATTTTAAACAACTTTGAATATGTAATATAATTCTTAAATGTAAAATATCAATCAAAAATTATTTATTCTGAATAATTATATAATATTTAAATAGTAAAAAAGGGCAGGTATTAGAGGTCATTCCCTGCCCACTGGAACAGATGTCCTTTCAAATCTGCCTCAAAAAAATCAATCGTAATATTCCAATCCAAGATGTGTAATTAATTCTTCTCCGCGCAGATGCCTCAATGTATTTTTCAGTTTCATTAATTGGATAAATATATCATTCTCCGGATACAGCTCAGGTGCACACATAGGAGCTTTAAAGTAAAAAGAAAGCCATTCCTGTATTCCCTTCATTCCGGCTCTTTGAGCGAGGTCTAAAAAACGCGCTAAATCCAGTACAAGCGGCGCAGCTAATATACTGTCTCTGCATAAAAAGTTAACCTTTATCTGCATTGGCATACCCATCCATCCAAAAATGTCGATATTATCCCAGCCTTCTTTACTGTCTCCTCGCGGTGGATAATAATTGATACGCACTTTGTGAAAAATATCACTGTATAAATCAGGATATCTATCCGACTGAAAAATCTGGTCTAACACTTCAGTTTTTGACACTTCTTTTGATTTAAATGAAGCAGGATCATCAAGAACTTCACCATCACGGTTACCCAAAATGTTCGTGGAAAACCAACCTCTGCAGCCGAGTAATTTCGCCTTTATGCCGGGTGCCAGGACTGTTTTCATAAATGTTTGACCGGTTTTATAGTCCTTACCTGCAATAGCAATATTTTTTTCATTGGCATAATCTATCATTGCGGGTATATCTAATGTAAGATTTGGCGCCCCGTTTGCAATCGGCACACCAGCCGAAATAGAAGCATAAGCATATATCTGACTGGGTGCTATATCCGGCGAGTTCTCCTTCAAGCCCTTTTCAAACGACTCAAGCGATTGATGTACATGAGTAGGTTCACGGTAAACTTCTGTACTCGCGCACCAGACCATCACCATACGTTCAACCCCTTTTTCCTTTTTGAAGTTTTCAATATCTTCAATCAACTGCTGAGCAAGGTCAAATTTGTTTTCTCCCTTCTTCTTATTCGGACCATCAATAAGTTTCACATAATCATTACTAAATACTGCTTTCATCGGTTTTACAGATTCTAACTCATCCTTCACCTGATTCAACAAATCCTCAGGAAGAACCCCTGCCTTTAAAGCAGACTGATACCCATTATCTTCAAAAATATCCCAGCTTCCAAATTCAAGGTTTTCCAGTTTTGCAAGGGGAACAAAATCTTTAATCGGGATAACCCTATTTTCAGTCCTTTTGCCTAAACGGACATGCCCCATCTCTGAAATCGACCCTATAGGTTTTGCGATCCCTTTTCTTATTGCGTTAATCCCTGCAATAAAGGTTGTACTAACCGCACCTAAACCGGGCAGCAATACGCCTAATTTCCCCACCGGTTTCTGAATTTCAACACCTTTTTCTATCATTTTAACCTCCTGTGTTAAACGTTTGTAATTTCAAAAATATTTATTGATTATTTTATTTAGATTTTTTTTACAGCAGAAAAATAAAATTTACGATTTATCAAAAGCAAAACGTTATTATTTGTAAATCGTAATTCGTAAATCGCAAATATAAAAGCGGTTCACTTTTTCTCTCTAATAAATAATTCATCATAAAGACAACAGCTTCCGTGCTTCAGAAACAACACGGTCTATGCTTGGAATATTATCATTTTCCAGCGGCTGAGCCATTGGTGGTGGGATGTTTCGAGCTCCCACTATTTTTAACGGTGCTTTCAGGTCTTTAAATACCCTCTGCTGAATTTCATATAAAATATGCTCTCCAAAACATCCTATTTCAGGAGCCTGCACCACTACCATCGCCCTTCCCGTTTTCTGTACCGAGTGTACTATCGTTTCAATATCCAATGGAATAAGAGTACGGGGATCTACAACCTCCACAGATACTCCATCCTCACTGTTTAGGTCTTCGGCGGCAGCCAATGAAGTTTTTAGCATATTTAGATAACTTATAATGGTAAGATCATTCCCCTCTCTTTTGATACTTGCTTCTCCAAGGGGTATGAGATATTCCTCTTCCGGAACAACGTCTTTATCTGTGTAAAGCAACTGATGTTCAATAAACACCACAGGATTGTTATCCCTTATAGACATTTTCAGCAGTCCCTTCAGGTCATAAGCAGTGGATGGAGCTACTACTTTAAGTCCGGGAAAATGAGTACAAATAGCTTCCAGGCTCTGCGAATGCTGACCGGCATATCCTTTTCCTCCCCCAACGGTAGTACGGATAACCATTGGAATTTCAGCCTTTCCTCCAAACATATAACGTGTTTTTGCTGCTTGATTTCCCAATTGATCTAAAGCAAGAGGCATAAAATCTATATACATTATTTCAACAACAGGGCGCAGTCCCGCCATTGCTGCTCCAACTCCGGTTCCGACTATTGCAGCTTCGGAAATAGGGGCGTTGAAAACGCGTTCCCTTCCAAAAGTCCCCAATAATCCTACAGTTGCTTGAAAAGCACCGCCGTAATCAGCAACATCTTCACCATATAAAATAACACGGCTGTCGCGCAGCATTTCCTCCGCAATAGCCTCCTGAACCGCATGCCTGTTCATAATTTTGCCTTCACTATCCCTTGGGAATCGACGGGGCTTCTTTAAAGGTACCACATTACGAAATTTTTCTGGCACTTCTGTTTCAACCGTATCAGTATAGAGTCCTTCATAAATTTGACTTGGCAGGGGGTCTTTACTTCGGGCTGCTTTTTCTGTGGAAGCATTTATACGTTCTCTTATCTTTTTATGTAACTCCTCAATCTTGTCATTAGTTATAAGACCATTTTCCTGCATATCCTTTTCCAGTCTTTTTATACAATCCTGAGAAATCCAAAACTCTTCTTCTTTGGCTGACCTGTATGTTGTGCGGCGGTCACTAAGGGAGTGTCCCATATACCGGTAAGTCATACATTCCAACAAAACAGGACCTTTCTCGGCTTTTGCAATCTCAACAGCTCTTTGTACGGCATCATATACTGCAAGTACATCCATCCCGTTGACTGTTTCAGCATGCATATTGTTCATCGATATACCTGCACCCCTCCGCGAAAGAAAATCGACACCGGAAACTTCACCGATACACTGTCCGGTCATTCCATATTGGTTGTTTTCAATAATAAAAATAACCGGCAGACCCGTTTTGAACTGACTCTGAGCGGCAAAGTTCATTGCCTCAAGGGAAATTCCGTTTCCATTAGCGCCATCGCCAACCAGACTCGCAACCACCCTTCCGCGCTTGAGTCTCGATTCCGCCAATGCAGCACCGCTCGCAATAGCAAAACTTCCCCCAACAATGGCATTTGCTCCCAGATGACCTATATTAAAATCCGCAATATGCATTCCGCCACCCCTTCCCCGACAGTAGCCGTCCTCTTTACCGAATAATTCGGCAACAGTTTTATATAGATGAATGTCGACAGCTTCCTGCAGTAGTTCTTCATAAGATTGTCCGGTATATTCCTTACCAATAAATTCACATACCTCTTCAGCAGACATCTTATAAAACGCCCAAAGACCTTTCGCAATTGAATGCCCATGCCCGCGGTGAGAGCTGGTAATATAATCTTGAGGATTTAGATTCGCCATAACACCTGCCGCAACAGCCTCCTGCCCAATAGAAAGGTGCGTAGCACCCACAAAATTGAATCCTTCTGCAGGACTATATTTCCCTCCCTTAAGGTCAACAATCATCTCCTCAAATGACCTGACAGTAACCATGCATTCAAGTATGCGAAATATATCATCCTTTGCAAATCCTGTTTCTAACTCTTCCTTTAAACCCTTTTGATACTGAAAAACAGGAATAGAATTAAAGGTTGCCTCTCGCGGCGAAAAATCCAGAATAACATCTAATTCTTTAACCATCTTTTTTTTCTCTTCATATTATTCATAAATATTTACTTCAAAATGCAGCGGCAAAAAGTAAAATAATATCAGAACTTTTGTAGATTTATTTTTTCCAGTTTTTAATATGAATAACCCATACCTGTCATGCTGAATCCTGTGCTGAACTTGATTCAGTATTGTTTCAGCATCTATATTATTTCTCGTTCCCAAACTGAGTTTGGGAACGAGAATTGGAGTAATCTTTTTCTACCCGAAGTTTCGGGGTAAGCCGAGTCTCCTGACTCGGCATTGAAAAAA
>JAUVVT010000358.1 GCA_030604505.1 bacterium
AAAACGCTGAAGTTCTCCAGTATATCAAAAACTCCGATAAATACGGGATTACAATTGATAAGTTTGAGGCAAGTTTTTCCAAGGCAGTAGAAAGAAGCCGCAAATCAGCAGAGAGATTATCAAAGGGTATTGAATATTTGTTTAAGAAGAATAATATCACCCTGATTGGCGGAAGGGGAATCTTGAATTCAAATAAAAGTATAAGCATTATGGACAATGATGGCAATGATATCGACCAAATTGAATCCGAAAATATTATAATCGCTTCCGGCTCAAGACCCCAATCACTTCCTTTTTTAAAGATAGACGGAGATTCGGTAATAAGCAGTTCTGAAGCAATGACTATCAATAACCTTCCGAACTCAATTGCAATAGTCGGAGCCGGTCCCATCGGTGTAGAGTTTGCCTATATATTTGCGTCTTATGGAGTTCAGGTTACGCTTATAGAAATACTGCCGGATATTCTTCCGCTTGAAGACAGCGAAATTACGCAAATCCTGAGGCGGTCGCTTAAAAAGATAGGTATTCAGATTCTCAATGAATTTAATATTACAGAAATAAACAAATCCGAAGACAATATAGAAATAAAATTAAGGAAAGATAATATAGAAAAAACAATCAATGTTGAAAAGATACTTTCTGCAGTCGGCAGGGCTCCAAATTCGGAAAACATCGGGCTGGAAAACCTGCACATTGAAACGGAAGACGGTTTTATAAAGGTAAACAAAAATTTAAGGACTGATGTTGAAAATATATTTGCCATCGGGGATGTTATTGGTGCTCCTCTGCTCGCCCATAAGGCATCTTATGAAGGGATAAAAGCCGCTGAATTCATATCATCAGGTGAAGAAATTTCAATTGATTACAATTTAATCCCGGGGTGTGTTTACTGTAAACCTGAATTAGCAAGCGTTGGCATAACTGAAAAAATCGCGATAGAGAACGGAACGGATGTAATTGTGGGTAAATTTCCATTCAGGGCAAACGGGAAAGCTGTCGCATCAGGTGAAGAGGATGGAATGGTTAAAGTTGTTGCAGACAAAAAATCAGGGAAAATCCTTGGCATTCATATTGTGGGACCAAATGCAACCGATATAATTTCCGAAGCATCTTCAGCAATGTTCTTCGACTCAACTATCCAGGAAATCGACAATATTATCCATCCGCATCCTACATACCAGGAAGCAATATTGGAAGCTGCTCTGAACGCTGAAAATAAAGCAATACATATTTAGTACTTACTTTTTTTAAAAAAAGAATTAAGATTTTATAACTTGATTATTATAAAAAAAGTAGATAAATTTAGAACGATTTGCGGGCAGTTTATGGATCGCATTACTATGTAAAATTTCAAAGAATAATCAAAGGAATTTATGAAAAAAAATATTCATACATCAAAAGATGATATTAATGCAATTATAAATGCTGACCACTCATCTCCTTCCAGTATATTGGGTCAGCATAAGATTAAAATCGGTAAAAAAGACGGGATTATTATAAGGTGTTTTTTACCTCACGCAAAAGAAGCCTGGGTTGTAAGGGGCAGAAATAAAACAAGAATGTCTAAAGTTCACAACAATGGTTTTTTTATTGCTGTTTTTGATGACTGCAGTGAACACTTTCCTTATGAACTCAGGATAAAAAATTATGAGAATAAATATAAGAATTTTAAGGACACTTATTGTTTTCCGCCGGTATTATCAGACTTTGACCTTCATCTGATTTCAGAAGGTACTCACTACGAGTCCTATGAAAAGATGGGTGCTCATTATATCGAAATCGACAGTGTATATGGAGTTCACTTTGCAGTATGGGCACCCAATGCAGCAAGGGTAAGCGTTATTGGTGATTTCAACAGATGGGACGGCAGGGCACATCCTATGAATAACAGGGGCAGTTCGGGAATATGGGAAATTTTTATCCCCGGTCTGAAAAATGGAGAAGTTTATAAATATGAAATCAAATCACGTTATAGTAACTATATCGCAATAAAGACCGACCCGTACAGTTTTTACTGTGAAATACCCCCCAAATCTGCTTCGATTGTTTATGATATAAACAAATACAAATGGAAAGATGAAGAGTGGATGGAGAACAGACGAAATACGAACTGGCTCGAGGGACCTGTTTCGATATACGAAGCTCATCTTGGCTCGTGGATGCGGGTTCCCGAAGAGGATAACCGCTGGCTTACGTATAGAGAACTATCGGACAAATTAGTCAAATACGTTAAGGATATGGGTTATACCCATATAGAGTTTCTTCCCCCCACCGAACATCCTCTGGTAGAATCGTGGGGTTATCAGACAATAAGCTATTTTGCGCCGACCAGTCGTTTTGGGAGGCCCGATGATTTTATGTATTTAATAGATAGATGCCATCAAGAAGGGATCGGAGTAATTATTGACTGGGTTCCATCTCACTTTCCGAAGGATGGGCATGGACTGGCATTTTTTGATGGGACATACCTTTATGAACACGCCGACCCAAAGAAGGGTGAGCATAAAGATTGGGGAACGCTGATTTTTAATTACGGCCGTAATGAAATCCGTAATTTCCTTATCAGTAACGCACTTTTCTGGCTTAAAAATTTTCATATCGACGGCTTGAGAGTGGATGCCGTAGCATCAATGCTCTATTTGGATTATTCAAAAGAAGAAGGAGAGTGGATCGCCAACCAATACGGAGGCAATGAAAACCTTGACGCAGTAACTTTTTTAAAAACATTTAACGAAGTGGTGCATCTCAAATATCCCGGGGTATTGACTATTGCGGAGGAATCCACAGCCTGGCCCATGGTTTCACGTCCCACATATCTTGGTGGACTTGGATTTTCGATGAAGTGGAATATGGGATGGATGAACGACTCACTCGAATATATCAGCAGCGACCCTATTTACAGAAAGTTTAAACATAACAACCTGACATTCAGCCTGCTTTACGCATTTACTGAAAACTTTGTACTTGTTTTATCGCACGATGAAGTTGTGCACATGAAACGGTCAATTCTTGATAAAATGCCCGGAGACTATTTCCAAAAATTTGCGAACTTAAGATTATTTTACGGTTATCTATATGGACATCCGGGCAAAAAACTACTCTTTATGGGAGGAGAATTCGGACAATGGAATGAATGGCAGGTAAACCACAGTTTGGACTGGCACCTTCTTGAATATGAATTGCACCGAAAACTTCAAAAATATGTCAGGGACTTGAATTTCCTCTATCAATCAGAACCGGCACTATACGAGGTTGATTTTGACCATTACGGATTTGAATGGGTAGATTTTCACGATGTAAATAACAGCATTATTTCGTTCATCCGGAAAGCAAAAGACCCCAAAGACTTTTTAATTATCGTTTGTAACTTTACACCGGTTCCGAGATTTAACTACAGAATAGGAGTTCCCTAATATGCATATTTTAAAGAAATATTAAACAGCGATTCGAAAATATATGGGGGGAGCAACTTTGGAA
>JAUVVT010000432.1 GCA_030604505.1 bacterium
CCATCGTAGCTCCTATTGCGGAAGTTATATGATCATATCCAGGAGCAATATCGGTTACTACCGGTCCTAAAACATAAAATGGTGCACCAAAGCATTTTTCAACCTGCTTTTTAATGTTCATCTCTATTTGATTAAAAGGTATATGACCGGGACCCTCGATTATTATCTGAACATTCTTCTCCCAGGCTTTCAGAGTCAATTCAGCAAGAACATCCAGTTCAGCAAATTGGGCTTCATCACTTGCATCCGCAAGACAACCCGGGCGGAGACCATCTCCAAGACTCAAAGTTACATCATACTTCTGGCTGATTTCGAGTATCTTATCAAACTCTTCATAAAGAGGATTCTGTTTATTATAGTAAGACATCCACTCTGCAAGTATCGAACCACCTCTACTTACTATACCTGTTATACGCTTCTTGGTCAATGGAATATGTTCTTTCAGAATTCCACAGTGCACAGTCATAAAATCCACTCCCTGTTTTGCTTGAATTTCAATAACATCGATTAAATATTCGGCAGTGAGATTTTTTATTTCTCCTATTTCAGCGGCACACTGATATATTGGGACTGTTCCCACAGGAACCGGGCTCTCTTTTATTATTGCATCCCTTATCTCATTTATATTACCCCCCGTGCTTAAATCCATTACAGTATCAGCGCCATAATGAACCGCAGCATGCAGTTTTTTTAATTCATTTTCTACATCAGATGCAGTAGCAGAATTCCCTATGTTTGCATTTATCTTCGTCTTCAAAGGAAATCCAATCCCTATCGGGTCAAGTTTTTCGTGATTAATATTCGCCGGAATCACAACAGTACCTTTTTTTATCTCATTTAATACAAATTCTGGTTCCAATTCTTCCTTTTCTGCAATCTTTTTCATCTGATTTGTAATGATACTCTTCGATGCATAATATTTTTGCGTTATATTTTTATTTTCCATAATTGCTCCAATTTTTTAAAATAAACTGATACTCAAATGCATCTATATAACATTATAAACTTATATATTCTTAAAACAGAAATAGAGTTATTAATTATTTTTCATTATATACAAAAGTTCAGAATGAGAAAAAAGTTTAAAGTTTCTTTGCTTACTTTCTTTTCAAAGAAAGTAAGTTTTATCCAAAAAATTTGTATATATGATTCAGCACATTAAATCCACTGCCAACGGCAATAGATTTTTTTATAGCATCGGCAACATATTCTTTTGCACTTATAAACGCTTCATCTATAGAAAGACCCAGGGCAAGTCCTGCTGCTAATGCCGAAGAGAACGTACAGCCCGTTCCATGGGGATTTTTCCCTGATATTCTCTCACCTTTTAAAATTTTAAACTCTTTTCCATTATAAAGCAGATCAATCGCATCGCCATAAAGATGCCCTCCCTTTATAATAACAGCCTTGCTCCCAAGTGAATATAATATTTCAGATGCCTTTTTCATATCTTCGGTATTACGTGCTGAAAATCCTGATAGTGATTCAGCCTCATAAAGATTCGGCGTAATAACATCACAAATCGGGATAAGTTTTTCTTTTAAAATTGCCACAGCATCATCTTTAATTAACGAATCACCAGACTTTGAAAAGATTACAGGGTCAAGTACAATATTTTTTACATTATACTCAAGCAACTTATCAGCAATTATTCTTATTGTCTCTTTTTTGAAAACCATTCCAATTTTTGCTGCATTTACCCTCAAATCAGTTAGGACAGAATCCAATTGCTTTGCAACAAAATTCTCTTCAATCTCCAACATTGCCTGAACTCCAACAGTATTTTGAGCAGTAAGAGCCGTAATTACTGCTGCTCCATAAACTCCATACGCACAGAATGTTTTTAAATCAGCCTGAATCCCGGCACCCCCCGATGAATCCGAACCTGCTATTGTTAAAACAGTTACCATATTTATGTTTTTATATTCTTTTGTTACTTTCTTTTGAAAAAGAAAGTAACAAAGAAAACTTACTTTTATTTTTCATCCATTGCTCTGCAATGGATGAAAAACGGTTAGAAGTTTTTTTGCGCAACTTTTTTTCTAAAAAAAGTTGCAAATTTAAAAAATCACTAACATTTTATTATCAAACTATCAACGGAGAACTTACTTTTCAAAGTTTTTTGCGATTTCAACTGCTCTTTTTGTCACTTCTACAGCAGACCTTCCTATGATAACTGTCAGGTCTTCCTTTCCTGGGGCATTTGCTTCATAAAATATTTCCGGGATTTTTCCACCGGCCGATTTTATCGCTTCTGCCACCTTCCACGGCATTGAACCCTTTTCAACTTTTGCTATCTTTTCCGGCTCCTTTGTTCTATCTATTCCCCCGTAAATGATACCATTCTTTCTGCAATATTTTTTTAACCATTTTCCCAACTTTTTGGTATAAACAAAGTTAATAGCAGCGCGATATTCCGGATTATACTTCCTAATTTCCAGAATCTTTCTTGCAAGATGGTCAGAAGCACCAAATCCGGGATAACCAGAAGGAAAAGGTGAGCCCTCAATCTTTGTAAGCCTCCCATTAATGCCAGCAACATCTCTCACATCTTTTGCATTTTTAAGACAATATACAATATTCGTCCTGACTTCTGGAATTATTTTTCCAAAAGATTTACTCTTTTTTAGCATCTCAACTGCAAGACAAAGATTCCCCAAGACTTGTTCTTTTTCTTTCATTTTCTTCATAAAATAAAAAACCACAGTATGGGCTGTGGCAAAAAATCG
>JAUVVT010000303.1 GCA_030604505.1 bacterium
ATTGCCAAAAACTTGGACGGTGCTATAAACTTCGACTGGAGATATCAAAAATTAACAGAATTAAAAAAGGAAGACTGGTTTAGTTATTCGTTAAAATTCGGTCTAAAGTTTATCCCTCGAAAATAAAAAAACCTATAATAGCTAATAGCCTTTCTCAACAGATAAATATCACACATAAAACAAAACAGGCTGATTAACATTGCTAAGAAGCAGTTCATAGTTTGAAAAGTTAACCAGCCCGCATTTATTATAGTATTAATGATTTCTTTTGATTAGATATCACTGGTCGATTTTTTTGCACTCTCTTTAGATTTTGAACAGCAGCCTTCCTTCTTTGACTCAACTAATTTCACTGCTGTAGAATGAACGGTTTTTGAGACTGGGCAAATATAACCACTTACTTCTACAGTTTTTCCTATACACTTATTTACCGTTTCTTCACAGAATTTCGCATCTGCTGCAAATGGATAAACCTTCCCGTCCGAAGTCTTAAGACCAAACTTATGATCAGTACATTTTTCACCGCAGCCAGATGCAGATGACATATCATGACTGCATTCTTTGCCGGCTTTGTCAATACAAACAACTGTACCGCTTACTGTTTTTGAGGACTTATCCTCGGCATTTAATGCAAAAGTAAAAAATACTACTAAAGATAAAACAAGAAACGATATTAATGCTAATTTCTTATAATTCATTGAGTTCCCCTTTCATTTCTAATTTTTACATCTTGCATAATTTTTATCATTTAACTTTAATAACGCTAAATATTCCCAAATAGTTCCCGTAATTAAATTTTTTTTATTTCCATTTTTTTTAATTGGAATCTCAGAAAAAGAACATTACAGTGTTGATTTTAAACTTTTCGCCGTTTTATCTTGATAAAAAGGTAAGTCAGCGGTGCCAGATTTGAGCGATTTTTTTCTCGAATTTAGAGACTAAATAGGCATATTCACTCTTTTCTGCAAGGTTTTCCCGTTCTATCCAGCCTCCATTCATTCTGTAAAGTTCTGAAGGATATCCATCCGTCTGTATGAATTTCCAGTTCAGGTTTCTGACCATAGCTGTTCTTTTATTATTTTTTTCCTTAAAACCTTGCTGGACACGAGTATGAAGTGGAAGGTTTTTGTCTCTTTCCGGTATTTCTCCTCTGCCGAATATATATCCGGGTACATCCTGGTATGTTCCCGAAGCAAATACAGTATGCTCCTCATCCATAACATCTTGACCCTGAAGGATTGGCTTCAGGGAGCGCCCCGGCAGTGATTTTTTTATATCAATATCTAAAAAATCTGCAATAGTAGGCATATAGTCAACCGATTGAGCAAAGCTTTTGACTCTGAAACGTTTTTCGATTAATCCGGGAGCGTACCAGACCATAGGGACATGCAGCAGGGCGTCGTAATGAAACATTCCTTTTCTAACCATACGGTGTTCACCCATAAAATCGCCATGGTCAGACGTGAAGATTACTATTGTATTATCCAAAATACCCTTTTTCTTTAAAGCATTAATTACCCTGCCAACCATGTCGTCGATATAAGTAATTGAAGCGTAATAATACCGGAAAGTTTCAGTTAAATCGGAGTCTTTAATCTCATTATATTTGCAACCTCTATAAAAATCATCGAGTCTCGGTGTTAAATCGGATGCAGGGACATATTCCGGTATTATCATTTCCTTTGAAGAAAACCGGCTTGTATATTCAGATGGAGCCATATAAGGCGGATGTGGGTCAAAATGACTAATATACAAAAAGAAAGGTCTGTCAATATCATTTATAAACTCAATCCCTTCATCTGTATTAACAGTGGTGTAGCACTTTTCGCTGGGTTCGTATGTATCGCAGTGCCAGAATGGTGTTACAAAATTCGAATAAGCCCTGAAAGACTCACGTCCGCGAATATTGCAGAGGTCAGCTGAATCTTCGAGTACTGTTTTCTCCATCATATGATTCTTGCCAATAAATCCAATTTTATATCCCTCGTTTTTAAACAATTCAAAAAGCGTATTTTCGGCAGAATTAAAAAACGGACCGCCGTTATTCAGTGCACCGTGTTGATGTGGATAAAGACCGGAGAATATTGACATTCTTGACGGCACGCAAATCGGATTGTTGCAGAATCCATTTTCAAAAAGAACTCCATTTTCTGCCATCATATCCAGATTCGGTGTGCGTGCGTTTGGATTCCCGAGGCAGCTCAATGCATCACCACGCATCTGGTCGGTTATGATGAAAACAATATTAGGTGTTTTTTTTATGGCGGATTCTCTAATAATAGCAGGTGCTGAAGCCGATATTATCGAACCGCCCATAAGATTTCCGCTCTTTTTTAAAAATTCCCTCCGGTTTAAATATTTGCTGTATCCCATTTTTATCTCCCATATTATTGTTCTGTAACTTTAAAAATATTTGTTGTTTATTTTATTTATAGGATTTCATAAAAATACTTTTTTAGAAATAATCAGAAATATCATTAAATAACTGTCATTCCCGTGAAAACGGGAATCCAGAGTTAAAACTGACTTAAAATACAATAATGGATTCCCACTTTCGTGGGAATGACAACTCTGTATACTATTGATATTTATATGTTATAAATGTACCATTTGTTATAATAAGAACACAATAAAATAATAATTTAAAAAATGTATTGACAATGATTTAATTATTAATATAATATTATATTGATGAAATTAAAATAAAATTATACTTAATTTAAAATTGAAAAAATAATTGCTATTGATAAATTTCAAATTTGGAGGATGATATGCTGAGATATTTTATTTGTTTAATAATAATGGTCTCATTTTTTGCAGTAGGTTCTTTATCACAGGAGGAATCAATGAAAGGAATTTCACCGGATATAATATATTTTAACGGAAAAATCGTTACAGTTGACAATAATTTTACAATTGCCGAAGCAGTTGCATTAAAAGGGAAAAAGTTTTTGGCGGTTGGTAAAAACGAGCAGATTTTAAAGATAACAGGAAGAAAAACACGGAAGTTCGATTTGGAAGGAAAAACAGTTATACCGGGCATTATTGATGCACACGGACATCCTGATGAAGCCGCATTAAGCGAGCTTTTTGAGGAAATACCGGACGTTCATAACTTTAAAGAGCTTCTTGGTTGGATTTCAGAAATGGCAGAAAAGAAAAAACCGGGTGAATGGGTTGTTCACCCAAAGCTTTTTTCAACAAGAATTATAGAGATGCGGTGGCCCACAAAAGCACAACTTGATGAGGTGGCACCGGATAACCCTGTATTTTTGGACGGCACCTACGGAGGAATGATAAATTCATACGCCTTAAGAAAATGTAATATAACAAAAAACACCGACCATGAAGGCGTATTGAAAGATAAAAATACGGGAGAACCGACGGGATTTATACAGAGGTCTGCATTTGAGCTGCTCAAAGCCATACCAAAGTATGAATTGGGCTATGAACAGAAATTGGACGCAATCGTAAATATGATAAAAAAATACAACAGTGTCGGAATAACAGGTATTAATATCGGATGGGGCGGACCGTCGAAGATAAAAATATTCCAGGACCTTCATAATCAGCAGAAACTGACTGCTCGTGTGCTTTTAAATATTCACCTATGGCAGCTTGGGATTAACCCGGACGACCCGCCCGAAGAAATAAGGAATAAAATCTCGGGTCTGGGATTTTATACAGGATTCGGAAATGAGTGGGTTCGAGTCGGGGCTTTGAAATGGCATATGGATGGGGGTATACTTACAGGTACGGCTTACCTGAGAGAACCGTGGGCAAAAGATTATCCCGACAGGGCAGAAGAAGTATATGGAATTACCGATCCTGACTACCGGGGAGTCTTATTGCTTACAAAAGAGCAGTTAATACCGGTCGTTTCCATTGCTAATGAGCTTGGATGGAAGTTTACGGCACACTCCACCGGAGGAGGGGGGGTCGACATTATGCTTGATGCCTACGAAGAAGTAGATAAGCTCAAGTCAATTA
>JAUVVT010000031.1 GCA_030604505.1 bacterium
CAGCAAAAAAATGTCCCCACGATACTTTTAATGATAATACGCCGATATTTATACTATAAAATTTAAGGGGTGAAAGATTTGGTGCAAAAATACTTATGTACTCCATAAAAGCAATAGCCGCAACGGCAATCGGTGCAGAAAAACCGACAAAAAATGACATCCATCCCGAGAGATATGCCCAGAAAGAACCGTAACTGTGGGAAATATATACATAATCCCCTCCGGCAAACGGCAGCATAGCACCTAACTCAGCAACTGCAAACGCCCCCATAAGTGCGATAAATCCGCCAAGAACCCATAAGCAGATAATCCAGTAGGAATTGGGTATATCTGCTGCCATAAAACCGGGAATGGTAAAAATACCTGTTCCAATCATATTGGATACACCTAAGGCTGTTGCAGTCCAGAAACCAAACTCTCTCGATAATTTTCCGCTATTTTTCATAAGGATTATGAAATATTATTTCAAAATTAAGAAACAATATAATATAAAGAAGACTTTTAATCAATAGCTTTTTTTTGAATATTATTACAATTCTATTTGTATACTATAAAAATACATATAAAACAAGGAAAACAGCAAATGAAGATATTTAAGAAATTATCATTAGTTATATTAATATCTCTTATTGCTTTAATCCTTGTTGTCAACTGGGAATTCAGCGGAACAAACTTAATTGCTCAGGAAGAGGATGAGGAAAAAAGTTTAGCGCCTTTTGTTCCATCACCTATGGAGGTCGTCGAGAAAATGCTCGAACTTGCAGAGATAACAGAGAATGATGTAGTATATGACCTTGGCTGTGGAGACGGCAGAATTGTGGTTATGGCAGCGGAAAAATACGGTGCAAGAGGAGTCGGCATCGATTATGACATCGAAAGAGTTATCGAAGCCAGAGAGTTAGCAAAAGAAAAGAAAGTTGAAAATCTGGTTAAAATTATTCACCAGGATGCAATGACTGTGGACCTCTCCCCTGCTACAGTTGTAACATTATATCTTTTATCAAAGTCGAATACATTGCTAAAACCAAACCTTGAAAAATACCTTAAACCCGGCTCAAGGGTGGTTTCTCATGAATTTGATATGGAGGGATGGAAAGCAAAAAAGGTCGAGTATTTTCCGAACGAATACGGATGCGATGAACATAAAATATACTTATGGATAATCGGCGAACATAAGCCAAAAGAAAAATAATATACTTCTGAAAAAAACACCTCATCAATACATTATTCATTCAGAATTTTGTGTATTGCCTTAATATGTGCCGGTGTTGTTCCACAGCATCCGCCTATCAGATTTGCCCCGTTTTCCAGCAAAAGCGGAATATCTCCGATAAATTCATCAATCGATTGTTCGTAAGTAATCTTTCCATTTCTCATCTCAGGCTTTCCGGCATTGGGCTTAGCCGCAACCGGCTTTGAGGTGTGTGCTTTGATTTCTTTTACCAGGTCAATAAAAAGAGAACTGTCTAAGCTGCAGTTTGTACCGATAATATCTGCTCCTTCATCATCCACTATCTGAACGGCTTCTTTTACAGAATTTCCAGTTATCGTGTAATATCCCCGGATAGTTTTATTAAACGTAAAGGAAACAATTACGGGCAGTTTTGTCAATTTTTTTGCAATCTTCAAAGCAGCAACCGCCTCCCTGACGTCAAACACGGTTTCTATTACCAGACAATCTACACCTCCGCCGAGTAATTCGGTCATCTGTTCTTCAACCGATACACACAAGTCTTCTTCTTTTAAATCCCCATACGGTTCGAGAAACTTACCTGACGGTCCAATATCCCCAATTACATAATGCTCATTTGAACAGACGGATTTCGCTATTTCTGTTCCTGCACGATTAATTTCTTTTACACGGTCTTCAAATCCGCAGCTTGCCAGCCTAATTCGACTTGCTCCAAATGTGTTTGTTATTATGGCATCAGCCCCTGCCCCAAGATATTCGCTGTGTGCCTCCCTGACTTTATCAGGAAAATTTACGTTCCAGAGGTCAGGAGCTTCCCCCTCTTTAAGTCCTTTCGCAATGAGCATTGTGCCCATTCCACCGTCCAGCAAAACCACCCGCTCCCGGGCAAGGTCTGCTATTGATTTCTTCTCCATAGATTTGTCTTTATTAAAAAATATCCATATTCTATTTAAAGTGAATAAAAAATTTAAATTCTTTTTACTGAACTATTTCCTTACAGAGAGTAGCAGCGGATGTGGCATCAGGCGCATAACCATCTGCGCCAATATCCTTTGCATATTTTTCTGAAAGAGGAGCACCACCAACAATTACCTCCACGCTGTCCCGCAAATTATTTTCCTGCAAACTTTGAATAACATCTTTCATTGAAACCATCGTTGTAGTGAGAAGTGCGGACATACCCAGAATATTTGCGGAATTTTCCCGAACAGCATTAATAAACTTATCTGCCGACACATCTACTCCAAGGTCAATCACTTGAAATCCGGCTCCTTCCAGCATTGAGGCAACGATATTTTTACCTATATCGTGCAGATCGCCTTTCACTGTTCCGATAACAACCTTTCCAACAGGTTCTACACCGGTCCTTGACAGTTCCGGTTTCAGTATTTCCATTCCTACTTTCATAGCACGGGCAGATAATAAAACTTCTGGCAGAAAATACTCACCATCCTTGAATTTCCGACCCACTACATTCATTGCGGAAATCAAACCACTGTTCAGAACGTCTTTCGGCTCTATTCCACCGGATAAAAATTCCTTCGTTAATCTTTCCACTTCACCGGCATTGCCCTCAATTACTGACTGAGATAATTGATTTAAATCCATTTCTTTTCTCCTATTATTATTGGTTAAAAATATTAATCATTTTATAAATACAAATAATTTACGGTTTATGATTTTTGATTTACGATTTGACAAATTAACTATTTTTCAATAACCACTCATATTCCCTCTTCTTATTGCCTCTTGCCTATTGGCTATTCTCTCTATCCCTCTGCATCCTTATGGCTTGCTTTTCCCTATATTTCAAAATCCGCAAATCATCAACTTTCGCAGTTTTCATTACGCAGACAAACATTATTAAATAATCCGTTAGTCAAACTTGCCCTGTCAGGTAAACATTCTTTAGATTCAAAAATATGGATAAGCTCTTTATATCAGTCAGGAGTAAACCGGGGATGCTTAATCATGCAGTCTTTTTTGTCTTCGCATATAATACAAATATTAGGATTTCCCAATTTTTCTTTATCCCCAATCCCCAGAATCGCAGAAATTGATTTTTGAGGTATCATAAGAAAACGGGGTGTTAATTCAACATTTATCTCGGATGACTTCAGGACCGAAAAAATTTCTTTCTGCTGGCTAATGTCCCATCCGCAGTATCCCGGACTATACCGCTGAGATACCGTCTTTTTATTCTGAACCGAGGTTAAATAAAGATAAATATGTACATAATCAGCACAAAGTTCAATCAGTTCAGAAGCTACCTCATCAAGAAGATAACCGTGTACAATACTCTCTTCGCCGTATTTTGTTATTCTATCGGAAACCGGTGAACCAAGTGTTACAAGAAATACTCCTGTATATTCTGCGCCATTTAATGCAAAACCGAGATTTTTACCAGTAAAGGCCACAGAATTTTCCAGCTGAAGAGAATCCTGTGTTATATGCGCTGCATTATAGATGGAAAATTGAAAGACTGGAGAAGATAGATAAAATACCTCTTCAATAGTTTTATCCAGAGCTTTCATTAAAGATGAATTAGCCTGCCCGGAATACTTTTTCATTATCCTTTTCTCTAAGATTTCCCTGAGCCCAATAAGAACATTATCAAGAATCTTCACTGTTTTTATACTCACATGACCACCTGATTAAAATGCTAATTCATACTTATTAAATATTTTTTTTCTGATTATATTAGAATAATAATTTAAAAAAATGTATTTTATTGTCAAGAAATAAATTAAGTAAGATTTATTTTGTGCAGCTATAAATAATCTTGCAATTATTACTAAATATTATTAAAATTATGATAAATTTTTAATGCTGTTAATTTAACAGGCAGGTGAATAAATGGCTAACGATTTGACATCTCTTGAACGAGTGAGATGTACGCTTGAACACAGAGAACCTGATAAGATTCCGTTTGACCTTGGGGGTTCCAAAGTCACCGGTATTGCAGCCACAGCTTATAAAAACTTAAGAGATTATTTAAAATTTCCTGTAATAGTGATAAGCATTTTTGATATTGTTCAGCAGCTTGTTTTAGTTGACCAGGATATTTTTGATTATTTAAAAATCGACATAAAAATGCTCAACCCGGGGAAACCAATAGATCCCGGACTTTCGACAGATATTAAACAGGAAGGTAATTATAAACTGTTTGATAATGAATGGGGACAGGGTTGGCGCATGCCGGTTGACGGAGGATTTTATTACGACATATATAAACATCCGTTTGAAAAAATTACCGGCATTGAAGAGCTTATGAAGTATCCCTTCCCAAAAGCAGATGACCCGGGAAGGTTTAAATCATTGAAGGATACAGCTCACAAATACATTAAACAAGAAAAGGTTGCTTACCTGCTCGGGCGACCGATAGCGGGAATATTTGAAGAGGCTCTGCGGCTTCGGGGATATGAATTTTTTCTGATGGATATCGTTCTTAATCCCAAACTTGCTGAATCTATTCTCGATATATTAACAGAATTCAAGCTGAAATACTGGGACATAGCCCTTGAAGAAGTCGGAGAAAATGTTCTTATTATAACAGAGACCGATGATGTTGCAACACAAAACGGACTTTTTATGGCTCCTGAGATGTATAGAAAATTTATCAAACCAAGACATAAAAGGATAAATGATTTCATAAAGAAAAAAGCAAGAACCAAAGTATATATATTTTATCATTCCTGTGGTGCTGTGAAGGAGCTTATTCCCGACTTTATCGAGTGCGGGTTCGATATATTAAATCCTGTTCAGGTTACCGCAAAAGGAATGGACACAAAAGAACTAAAAAAGCTTTACGGAAATGATATTACCTTCTGGGGAGGCGGAATCGATACACAGCAGGTTCTTCCGTTCGGCAGCCCGCAGCAGGTACGGGATGAAGTAAAAAGAAGGATCGACGATCTCGCCCCCGACGGAGGATTCGTTTTTAATACCGTTCATAACATTCAGGCAGATGTACCACCTGAAAATATACTGGCAATGTGGGAAACCCTGCAAAAATACGGAAAATATTGACAAATTTCCCCTTGTGCGAGGGGAAATTTGTTAAGAGTTTTTGGGACACCTTTTTGGAAAAAGGTATTACTTCTTTTTCAAGATAAGTAACCTCTGGAACTTTGTCTTTTCTTGAACCTTGAATTTTATTTTCAGTTTTTGCAAAAATCCTTTCAGTTTTTTGTTTGCCTCTTCCATATTTTCGCTTTCAACTTCTATTTCATAATCAAAGGTATCATCCCCAAAGTTGACCTTATCGAGCTCAAACTTAATCCCGTCATAATAAAAATACGTCCTCTCGGTTTTCATTTTCCCCACAAGAACAAGCTTTTCATTATTGATTAAATCTTCAATTATTTTTTTACAGTCCGAGCACAAATCGAGAATATATTTCTCACCCGATAAAACCATTTCCAATTCACCGATTTGAGCAGTCTCTTCAATCTCTTCAGAGATAAAATAACCATCCTTAACCTCTTTCTGTTTTTTAAAAGTAATAATGACCTTATCTTTCTCAATTCTTGCTCTCAAGATTGATTTATTTTTTAAAAGCATCATATTTTCAGTGTCATAATAAAAATTCTTTTGAAGTGATATAGCAGCATCATATTTATCCTGAACTGTTTTGGCTATTTTCAAATAATCATCTTTATTTAAAATTTTTAATTTCAATTCCTTTTCCATTCTCTACCTCATAATTGCTAATTTTCCCTTAACAGAGTTCCCATTTCCTTCGATGTAGTAAATATATATGCCGCTGGAGATTTTTTCTCCATTTTCATTATCCAAATACCAGTTCGCCCCTCCGTTTCCGCCGTTTTCCTCAATCTTTTTTATTAACCTGCCTGATATATCGGTAATCCATATTTTTACCTCATCAGTCAAATTTGCAAACGTTATATACCCCAGCCCACTTAATGGATTATAGGGATTGGGATATGCATAAACCTCGGATAAATCGGTCCTTTTTACGTATAGAGATACAGTATTACCCTTGCCTTCAATAATTTCCGCTCCTGCAGCACTCTTCAGATTCTTAACCGTAACCAAATAATCTTTACCCGAAATCCCATATTCCTTTTTTATCTTTAAAGAGACCTCATCCTGTCTTTCATCATTAAATAAAACATCTTCAATATGCAATTCAGGCTCAAAGCTGTAGTTCTCTTTCACCGATGCTGATGTCTTATCCATCGGGAGATTAAATTTTATTATTATCAAATTATCGCTGGTTACTTCAGCTTCTGTAATATAAGGGGTTTCGAGTCTAACCGGCACATAAAATTCATTCAAAACCGAAGATGTATCGATTGGTGTAAAATCAATATCTCTTATCTCCTTTGAAACTTCAAGATTATAATTTCCGCTTTCCGTAATATCGGGCTTTACAGTCAAGATTACCTCCCTGCCCGACTTGGAATAAGCGGCAGAAGAAATTGAATATTTTTCTGAAGAAATTTTATACTTCGTCTCATCCATTATCCCTTTATCCATCGGTTCGCTGAATAAAAGTATAATTCCATTTTGAGGAATAAATTCTATATCCTCGATAAACGGTTTTTTATTCGGTTTTGCGAAAACAGCGGGAGGTTTTATACTTTCAGTTTCCTGAAAACTGCCATCAACTGCTGTAACAATATACCAGTATATTCTGTCTTTCTCTAAATTTGTATCATAATAATAATTTTCATTGGTCTCGGTTATTTTTGAAATGCTGTTCTTATCAAATCCCCGGAAGATATTGAAATAATCAGCGACACTTGAATAATCCCAGTTCAGATAGTTTTTACTGGTATCAACGGGAAAAGCATTCAGATTAAAAGGCGGCAGCGGTCTCTTTATGTATATATCATTCTCATAAGACAAAACCTCTTTACCATTATTAAAAAAAAGCTCATTAACACCGTTCCCGTCAATATCAGCGATAATAAATCTGCTTGTTCTGCTGTTTTTAAAATACCAAACGATTTCATAATCGTTCTCATCAAAGTCCAAAACATACAAATCGGGATGTGCCGATATTACTATTTCCTTTTTGCCGTCATTATCAAGGTCGCCGGAAAAACAGCCGCTGCTGAATATATTTAGCGGGTCAAAGCCGAGTATATCTTTTTCCCAGACCTTTTCAAAATCATTATCGCCTTTTGATTTAAAAATTGCATAAGACCAGTATCTTATTTTAGGGTCGCTGAACTCACTCGGATAACTTTCTGAATGACATCCTGCAATAAATTCATCCGCACCATCCCCATCAAAATCACCAGCGGATATAAAATCGACTGCATCTATTTGCGGTAATCTGTAACTCCATATATGCTCAAAAGAGTTCTTATCATTACATTCATATATATAAATGTCTCCATCGCTGTCCCCTAAAAGAATTTCCTTTTTGCCGTCATTATCAAAATCTCCGACCTCAGACCTTGGAATACCCGCACCATTGGAACCGTCTGTTGGATTCGGAAAATTATAACTTAGCGTGTAACTGTTATCCCCCGTATTTTCAAGCAAAACGAACTCATTATCAATCCTTGCTATCATCTCTTTTTTCCCGTCATTATCTATATCATAAAATCTGCTTGCCCATAAGCCCTCTTCCGATTCCCACACAATATCCGAAGGAAACAAACCTTCCTCTAATGCTTCTATTATAACGCTTTTCGCGCCAAGCCCGCCAAGAATTTCACCTTTACCATCACTGTCAAAATCCCCAGCGTCTCTTGGAATAACTTTAAAATCTGTAGTAACAACCTGTTCAAATAGACCATTATCATATTCAAAAACACCAAGCTTTCCAAACGAAAATGAATTCTCATAAATATTCGCGACTATCTCTTTTTTGTTGTCATTATCAAAATCCACAGCAGACGGCATAAGAAACAAAGACGGCAGAGAATATTCTTTCTTTACCATACTCCATTTCAAAAAAGGATAATTATCCTTTGCATAAACAAAACATTCTCCATTGTTATCATATCTGGCACTTGTGCCGTTTTCATTTTCAGCTTCAACATAAAACTCGATAATATCGGACATTTCTTCAGCGGGTATATTTACCTTATGGGATTTTACCGCATATTCCGATTCCTTTATTTGAAAATCACTATTTGCACCCTTTTCCCTGTAAAATATTCTGCTTCGCGATGGTTCTGCTGTTTCAAATTTTATAAAAAGAGAGACTCTGTCCTTATCGAGCACATCTGTATATGAAAAACTTTCAATTTTCGGCAGTGACCTGTTGATACTTACAATTACTCTGTCTTCTGTTATAGAATTGTAATTATTTGCAACCACAAGACGCAGGCAGTAAGTATCATCAACAAGGGATTCAATATTCCATATTCCAATTTTATCCTCTACAATCCGGCTATTTATATTGCTCTTGATTAAATCCCAGCTTTGAGGATTCTTTCCAACACCATAATAAAGCGAATAATATTTCACCCCGGGACCTGATGCTGTTCCTGTAATTTCAACATTTTTTGTATCGGAAAGGATTTCAGGAGTGGAAAGCTGAGCGACAGAAATATTATCAATACTCAAAGCCTTTGACGCATTTATCCTTCCCGCCCCATATTTGCTGTCATATTGATAATCGCCGAGGTCTTCGGCAGACGACATTAAAATAGAACGAATCTGGTCGGGAAAAAGATTTCTATTTTTTGAAATGAGCAAAGCAGCCAATCCGCTCACAAAAGGTGCAGCAGCAGACGTTCCGTTTATATTACCATAACCGCCGCCAATCTTTGAAGAATATATGTTTATTCCGGGCGCTGTTATATCAACTGTATTGCCAAACGTCGAAAAAGAAGCAAGACTGTCCTCTTCATTTGTTGCCCCTACAGATATAGTTTCATCGAATGAACCGGGATACGTGATTCGGTCATCTCCGTTATTGCCGCTGGATGTTACCACAACACACCCGTTAATATAGGCAAACTTTATAACGTCTCTCAAAACCCTTGAATATATAAAATCACCAAAACTCATATTTATAACTCCTGCTCCATTCTCAACCGCATAAACCACAGCCGAAGCCACGTCATCATCCTGAAGATAGCCCTTTGCCGTTGCTGCACGAAGATTCATTAACCGGCATCCCGGCGCAACTCCTGAAATTTCATTCTTTCCTGTGCCTGCTGCAATACCGGCAACCGCTGTCCCATGCCCCATTTCGTCAATCGGGTCATTATCAGGTTCAAGATAATCACCATCGTCCGGATAGAAAGGAGCATCGGTAAAATCCCAGCCCTGTATATCATCAACAAATCCATTTCCATCATCATCTATTCCATTAAAATCAGACGAATCTACCATTCCATTGCTATTTAAATCCTCTCCGTAATTCACCCAGATGTTGTCTTTCAAATCTTTATGCAAATAATCTATTCAAGTATCAATAATGTCAATCAAAACATCATTCTATACTCTTTAAATATGCCAAGCTTATTCTGCATTTATCTTGCCTAAACCCCACTGTTTATCATATTCACGATTATTCTTGAATTTATGAACACGGTAAGTATAGTTCAACTGCGCATATTCTACTTCAGGATTTGAAGAATAATCCCGCAAA